>CAYVBV010000007.1:0-1093 GCA_964449745.1 uncultured Polynucleobacter sp.
AAAAAGGGTTTGGTGTTACGCTGCTTGCGATAAAAGAACCCCGTCCGTATATACGGGGATCTCTTAAAAAGAGAGTGGCACCTTGTTTATCTAGGCTGGCGGTGATCTGCCTGGATACTCTGGTTCCCGAAGTTAGCTTATTGATCCTGTCCAGGTAAGCTATGCTAGGAGAATTCTACCCATTAGCCACGTTTATCCTGCTTGGTATGCCACCTGCCGTGCAGAGGGCTGGACTATGGCCCCACGGAAGTAATCATACTACGACAAAAAAGTAGTTGCAATGGGTTTTATGGTGATATACACTTTTGATAAGCCGAAAGCTGATTGAACACTTCCTCCAGTGTTCGCCACCCATCAGTTAGTAGGCTTCTTTTATGGAGGATTTATGGCGTATGAGATGAAAGCTGGTTACGGCAGTGCGTTTACCAATGACCAGAAGAAAGAGGATTGGCACGCTGATCTCAGGGGTAAGATCATGCTGCCTGACGGTGCAGTGCATTTCTTGGATTTGTACAAGAAACAGGACAAGAATGGCAAGGATTGGTTCTCTGTAAGGGTTGGGAAGCTGGTGAATGGTCAGGCTCATCTGACTACTTCTGCCGGTGGGGTTAAGGAAATGAAAGACGATATCCCGTGGTAGATAAGTCTAAGACTGCTAATCCGCACAACATACCGTCTTTGGATGGATGGGGTGGGATTAGGAGCATTAGGCGTAGGTTGACCCGATCTGAGACTTTGATACAGAATCGGGAGGCTGTTAGTTATGCGCTACTTTCAATGGCTAACACCAAGATCACGGATATCATGGATTGGGATGAAGCTGGCAATGTGCGGGTAAAGAGGGCCAGCGAGATACCTGAACACGCTCTACAAGCCATTAAGAGTATTAAGACAAAGGTGGACAGGGATGGCAACTCTACGCTGGAGATCGACCTGTACGATAAGGTAGGCGTCCTGCGGCTGCTGGCTAAGGCTAGTGGCCTGCTGGACAATCCAGAGGAAACAGAGAAGCCTAGTGTTATTGGGATCAATGTAAAGGCACCAGATATTACTGACGTTGAAAGCTGAAAGCGGATGCCGGTGTAAGTCGCCT
>CAYVBV010000007.1:1193-31017 GCA_964449745.1 uncultured Polynucleobacter sp.
GCAGCGAGTAGGCTAACTTTTTGGAGGAAGAATGAAGTTTTCTGAATACGCAGTTCTTGCGATGAAAACCAAGAAACCTGGCACTAGCGAATTTGACATGATGCACAGTGCGCTTGGCCTTTCTGGTGAAGTCGGTGAATTTGTGGACTGCATCAAAAAGAATGTTATCTATGGAAAAGAACTCGATAGGGCTAACGCTTACGAGGAATTGGGAGATATTCTCTGGTTTGTTGCTCTTGCTTGTCATTCGTTTAATTTTGATATGGGTGCAGTAGCCAGAGACAATATCGAAAAGCTGCAAAAGCGTTACCCTGAGAAGTATAGCGATGAAATGGCTAATGCTAGGTTAGACAAGAATGGCTAAGACGACAGAGAAGTCAAGCAAGGAGATAGGTAACGCCGGTCTTAATCTTGACTTTTCCAAGTCTCCGATCATTTGGGATTTCCTGAGTAACAATTCGTTTGTCCGTGGCCTGATGGGGCCGGTGGGTAGCGGCAAGTCTTATGCCTGCGCTGCCGAGATCATGATGCGTGCAGTCAAGCAGAAGCCATCTCCTATAGACGGAATACGCTACAGCAGATGGGCTATCGTCAGGAACAGCTATCCAATGCTGAGAACGACTACTCTCAAGACTTGGATGGATCTCTTTCCGGAGGCTACCTTTGGCCCGATACATTACACCCCTCCTATTACCCATCATATTCGCCTGCCTAGCAGGGATGGTGCTGCTGGTATTGATTGCGAGGTTATTTTCCTGGCTCTTGACCAGCCTAAAGACGTTCGTAAACTTCTTTCGCTGGAGTTGACAGGCGCATGGGTAAACGAGGCAAGGGAACTGCCAAAGGCTGTTATTGACGGCCTGACTCATCGCGTTGGACGCTATCCCACTAAGCGTGATGGCGGTGCCGTATGGTCTGGTATCTGGATGGATACCAACCCGATGGACGATGACCATTGGTGGTTTAAGCTGGCAGAGAAGGAAAAGCTGACCGGCAAGTTTGCATGGAAGTTCTTTAGACAGCCAGGTGGAGTGGTTGAAGTCAAGATCGAAGATCTGCCTGAGAATCCAGAGGCTAATGACCATATCCTGGCAAACAACAAGTGGTGGAAGATAAACCCTAAGGCAGAGAACATCAATAACCTGCCTGCCGGTTATTACATGCAGATGCTTGGCGGCAAGAACATAGACTGGATTCGCTGCTATGCAGGTGGTGAGTACACCTATGTGCAGGAAGGCAGACCTGTATGGCCGGAATACGATGATAACCTGATGTCAGGCGATGTCGAGGTAGATCCGAATGCGCCGATACAGGTAGGTCTGGACTTTGGTTTGACTCCTGCTGCAACCATAGGCCAGCGGCTGTCTAATGGACGGTGGATCATCCTGCATGAGATCGTGACATTTGACATGGGATTGGAGCGTTTCGGGCAGCAACTACTGTCTGAACTCAATTCACTGTTCCCCAAGAATCAAGTGCTAATCTGGGGCGATCCTGCTGGTATGGCTAGAGATGCCATCTACGAGGTAACTGCGTTTGATTACCTGCGTACACTTGGGCTAAAGGCAAATCCTACTGCAAGCAATGATTTCAAGGTGCGACGGGAAGCTGCTGCCGCACCAATGCAAAGGCTGATTAACGGTAAACCTGGCCTGATTATCAACCGGAACTGCAAGCTACTGCGTAAATCTCTGGCTGGCGGATATCATTTTAAGCGTGTAGCCATAGGTGCCGGACAGGAGAGATTCAAGGATTCACCAAACAAGAACGAACATTCACATATTGGTGACTCTTTTGGCTACCTGATGCTAGGCGGCGGTGAATATAATCGGATGACAAAGACCAGAAGTTACGGCGCAGCGCCTATCCAGGGTGCCGTTGCCAAGATGGACTTCGATGTATTCTCAACTAATTAGTTCAATTAATGACCTGATAAGCAATCATAATGGCGTAGTTATCCTGCCATTTGCAGAAGAGCATTTCGGTCAAATACAGATTTCACAATCTGAAATTATATCCGCTTCAGCATATATCGACACAAAAGCGATGGTATTGAAGCAGGATGCCATTGGTATTTCATTCACCGCTTTTATGTATGGCAACCCTGTAGCCATATTTGGCTGCGTACCTATCTGGCATGGCGTTGGGGAGATGTGGTCCATACTGGACAATAGATCCAAAAAGAACGCTATCTCATTGACTAAAATAGCTTTTAAAGTATTGTATGTCATAGAGCAATACTTAATGTTGCATAGATCTCAAATAACTGTTAAAAGCGCCGATAAGAAAGCTGTTAGATGGGCTATGGCTTTGGGGTTTAAGAACGAAGGCACTATGAAATATTATGGACCTGACGGTTCTGATTTTTACATAATGGCGAGGACTGCAAAATGAGTGGATTTTTTGGTGGTGGTGGAGATGGCGGCGCGGCTGCTGCTCTGGCTGAACAGCGGGCGCAGACCGAAGCGGAGCGTAAACGACTGCAAGAAGAGCAACGGACAAGTGCTGAACAGATGGCTGGCCGTCGCGCATCGAGGTTGCGTGGTGGTTCGAGGCTTCTGCTGTCTGAGGCGCGTCTGACGCCTGAGACTGGTGTTGTGGACACTCTTGGTTCTACTCAAACCAAAGTATGAGGTAAATATGGAAGCCAAAGAAAAGATGCAGCGTAAGGTCAAGAAAGTCATGCGCGAGTATAAGTCTGGGAAACTCAAGTCTAGCAGCGGTCAGAAAGTAACCAGCCGAAAACAAGCAGTAGCTATCGCAATGTCAGAAGCTGGTATTGCAAAAAAATGATAGGAGAATGATATGGGATTTTCTTTAACGCCTGATTCCTGCGCTGGCAGCGCAACGGCAATTACTCCTGCTGATTCAGATCTTGATAATCAGATGCGCTCTCTCTATATTGGAGGCAGCGGAAATCTCAAAGTAACCACTGTAAATGGTCATGCGGTTACTTTTGTTGGCCTTGTTGCAGGAACCATCCTGCCGGTTAGTGTTAAGCGAGTTTGGTCAACCGGAACAACTGCAACCAATATCATTGGTCTTGATTAATCATGGCTAAGATCGGCATTTTTATTAATATCATGGTAAGCAAGATGCTGCCTGGTGTGGTGGCTACGGGAGATTATCTTCTTCTTGAAAGCGGAGATCGTATGCTTACTGAAGATGGTTTTTATTTGTTGCTTGAATAATGGCTATCACTTACGTATATCGTGAATCCGAGAACCAGAAAACACAGCTTGTCGCTTTAACTCAAAAGGATAAAGATGGCAATCAGGTGCTTTCTGGTTCCGACTTTCCGGTAATCACGGTTGATACAAATCATCATAGGTTGCATGAGGGCCGTGCTTTTCTTGCCGAACATCTGATTAATAATGGATCGACATTAGCGGATCAAGCCACGATTGATTTTGTCTTTGCCTGCCCTCTTGGGATTTATCCTCATGTAACTTTATCTGGCTCATGCGGAGGTGATGCTGAACTTTTCTTTTTTGAGGGTACTGTTAGTACAGGAGGCACACTGTACACACCAATCAGACGAAACAGATCAATAGTTGCTTCTAGCAATGTTGCTATGGTGTTGAATCCCACGATAAGTTCTGCCGGAACAACTCTTATTTCTGATCTTATTGTCGGTGGTGGCAAGACGAAAACTGGTGGCGGAGAAGGGGCTGGATTGGAGTTTGTCATGAATCCTTTGACAAATTATATGGCAAGGCTAAAAAATGTTTCTGGAGCGCCTCAGGTGGCGCATCTGGCAGTGGAATGGTACGAATAATTGTTTTTAGAAGAGAACTGATATGCCGAAAGATACCGGATTAAAAACAAAAGCAGGAAGGCCATTGTTTGAGGTTACGGAACTAGAATACTTTGGAATGCAAAAGGGGGATAAGTTTTCAGAAAGAACTGCAACTATCCCGTTAAAAGTTAACCCTGATACTGGGGAGCCAATGCCAGGGACAAAATGGGTCAATGTTCCAACAGTGTTTGAGCGTGGGAAAATAATAAACGATGAAAATTTCCTGATGAAGTTTTATAAAGAAAATAACTATGTTGATCCGTTAACAAATGAAAAACTTAAATTTCATAATTCTTTGGAATCTGCGGTTGAGGCCGCAAAACAAAGATCATCTAAATTGATTGATTGATTTGAAAATATCTATCAATGGAATGGTATGAGTAAAAATCGCATAAAAGATCCTAAAGGCGGTTTGACTGCTTATGGTCGGGAGTATTTCAAGCGCAAGGAAGGTGCGAACCTAAAGCCTGGTGTGAAAGGTGCGGCTGATACTCCGGAGAAAATGCGCAGGAAAGGAAGTTTCCTTACCAGATTCTATACAAATCCTAGTGGTCCGCTAAAGAAGGAGAACGGAGAACCGACTAGGCTTGCTTTGGCAGCAAGAGCATGGGGAGAACCAGCGCCTACCAATGCTGCTGCGGCAGCAAGACTTGCCGCAAAAGGCAGGGCATTACTAAAACGCTACGAATCGAGGAAGAAAAATGGCTGAGATGATGAGACTGAAACCAGAAGATATCCTCAAGCGGCATGACATTGCCTTGCGTCGTAAGGATGATTTCCGTGATCTGTATGACGAGGCTTACGAGTTTGCATTGCCGCAGCGCAATCTGTATGACGGATATTGGGAAGGCAAGGTAGGCGGGTCAAAGAAGATGGCCCGCGTGTTCGATTCTACCGCCATCAATTCTACGCAACGCTTTGCCAATCGCCTGCAATCTGGCATTTTCCCTCCGCAGCGTGGCTGGTGCAGACTTGAACCTGGCCCAGATATTCCTTTTGATCGCAAGTCAGAGGCGCAAGCTGCACTTGATGTTTACACCGATAAGCTGTTTGCTACGCTCAAGCAAAGTAACTTTGACATTGCTATGGGCGAGTTTCTCCTTGACTTAGCTGTCGGCACTGCTGTAATGATAGTACAGCCTGGTGACGATATCAACCCGATCAACTTTATTCCTGTTCCGCAATATCTGGTTGCATTTGAGGAAGGCGCAAACGGTCAGGTAGATAACGTATATCGCCGTATGCGTCTGAAGGGCGAATCTATCCAGCAGCAATGGAAGGACGCAAAGATTGATGGCCGTCTTGCGGTTATGATCGAGCAGAAGCCTACCGAAGATATTGAACTGATAGAGGCCACTGTTTACGACATGAAGCGTGGTGATTATTGCTACCACGTTATCCACAAGGATACTAAGTCTGAACTGGTCTATCGTCGCATGGATTATTCGCCGTGGATTGTTAGCCGGTTTATGAAAGTTGCTGGTGAGATCTATGGCCGTGGTCCGCTGATTACCGCACTGCCTGACATCAAGACGCTGAACAAGACGCTGGAACTGCTGCTGAAGAATGCTTCGCTGGCAATCACTGGCGTATATACCGCTGCCGATGATGGTGTTTTGAACCCGAATACCGTTAAGATTGTTCCTGGTGCTATAATTCCAGTGGCGCGGAACGGCGGTCCGCAAGGGGAGACTTTACGCCCGCTTCCGAGAGCAGGTGACTTCAACGTAAGTCAGATCGTTATTAATGATCTTCGCATGAACATCAAGCGCATGTTGCTCGATGAAAGCCTGCCGCCTGACAATATGAGTGCGCGATCCGCTACAGAAGTTGTCGAGCGCATGAAGGAACTTGCTCAGAATCTTGGTTCTGCCTTTGGCCGTTTGATTAATGAGACAATGATTCCCATTGTCAGCAAAACCCTGAATGTCATGGACTCTCGCGGTCTAATTGATCTGCCACTGAAGGTGAATGGTCTTGAAGTCAAGATCTCTCCGGTGGCTCCGCTGGCTATGGCGCAGTCTATGGACGAGATCAACAAGGTCATGCAGTTTGCTCAGATAGCACAGGCGGCTGGACCGGAAGGCCAGATGTCGCTCAAGGTCGGTGAGATGATAGACTTTGTTGCCGAGAAACTTGGTGTGCCTGCGCGTATTAGGACTTCTCCGATGGAAAGGATGCAACGCATGGAGCAGGCTGCTGCAATGGCTCAACAAGCCGCACAAGCTGCGCCTGAAGCTGTACCGGCCATGATTAAGGCTGTTGCCTAATGGCTGGTTGGGATGACTTAGAACACGCCAACGTAGATATCCGAGAATCATCCCAATCCAGGGATGACTTGGATCGTCTATGCTTGCGCGTATTAGGAACAGAGGATGGCAAAAAGCTGGTGTTATGGCTGCGCCAATCCTATCTTGAGCAACCAGTTGCCTTGCCTGGTTCTGCCTCTGACTATGCTTTCTACCGTGAGGGACAGAATAGTATTGTCAGGGACTTAGAAGCAAGGATATCTCGATCTTTAGACAAAGGAAACCTGTGATGGAAACCCAAGAAAACCAACCCAGTAGCGAAGGCGCAAGCCAAGATGCTGGCCTATTGGACTCTGCAACAGTAGCCACGCCAGAGGATCAGGGCCAGCAGGAACCTCAAGCTATAGAACACCGCGCTCAAGATGCAAATCAAGACGATGAACCGCTAGAAAGGCCAGATTTCTGGCCTGAAAACTTTTGGAACAAGGATAATAACGAACCGGACTTGGAAGGTATTGCAAAGTCATGGATGGATCTTCGTAAACAAATCAGCCAGGGCAAGCACAAAGCACCGGCTGACGGCAAATACGATACCACCGCGTTTGGCGGCATTCCTGAGAATGACCCTGTTCGCCAGCATGTGCTTGATTGGGCTAAGGAATTTAACGTAAGCCAATCGGCTTTTGACTCTTTGATCGGCAAGGTAGTCGAGATGGGAGTTCAAAATGTGGAGCAGTCCACCAGGACTGTGAAGCAGGAACGTGCGGCATTGGGGCCGAATGCAGATTCCATTATCAAAGGCATGGTTGATTGGGCTTCTGGACTGGTCAATAAGGGCATCTGGGGTAAGGATGACTTTGAGGAATTCAAGGTAATGGGCGGAACAGCTAACGGAATCAAGGCATTGATGAAGTTGCGTGAATCCTATGAAGGCACTAGAATTCCTACAAGTTCAATGCCGGTGGAAGGCGCACCGAGCAAAGAGGAACTGTACCAGATGGTCGCAGATCCAAGATATAAGACCGATAATGCTTATCGGACAAAAGTAGAGAAACTATTTCTTAATACGTTTCAATAACTTAGGCACCGTTTAACGAGCCGCTTGCGCGGCTCTTTTTTTTTATGTATAAGGCGTCAAGGCTAACTGATTAGTATTTTTTATCAGCCCTTGCCGTGGCGGATGCCAACGAGTGGTTGCCGCAAGCAACAAGCAACTGGCCCTGCGATGCAGGCTTACCGGCGCGAGAACCCATATTAACTACGAATGAGGTACTAAAATGAGCGTTTCTCTCTCTAACGCCTTTGTTACCCTCTTCGACGCGGAAGTTAAGCAGGCTTATCAAGGACAAGCCATGCTGGTTCCGGCGGTTCGCCAGCGTCGTGGGGTTGAAGGCTCGACTGTGAAGTTCCCGAAAGTTGGTCGCGGTGTTGCTACGCTGCGTGTTCCGCAAACGGATGTTACGCCGCTGAATGTTTCGTTCAGCCAAGTGACCTGTACGCTGCAAGATTGGAACGCAGCTGAGTACAGCGACATCTTCTCGCAAGCCAAAGTCAACTTCGACGAGCGCCAAGAACTGGTGCGCGTGGTTGCTGGCGCGATTGGCCGTCGTCAAGATCAGTTGATTCTGTCTGCGCTTGACGCTGCCAGCACGAGCTACACGGTCAGCAACGATATCGGTGGTACCGATACGAACATGAACGTGGCGAAGCTGCGCGAAGCCAAGCGTCTGCTTGATGCGAACAACGTCCCGCCGCAAGATCGTCATATCATCATTCATGCGAATGGTCTGGCGAATCTGCTGTCGGAAACGTCTGTGACGAGCAGCGACTTCAATACGGTTAAGGCACTGGTTCAGGGCGACATCAATTCGTTCCTGGGCTTTAGCTTCCATGTGCTTGGCGATCGTAGCGAAGGTGGCCTGTCGATTGATGGTTCCAACGACCGTCAGTGCTTCGCGTTCCACCGCGATGCCATCGGTTATGCGGAAGGCATTTCGATGCGGACCGAAATTAACTACATCCCGGAGAAAACCTCCTGGCTGGTTAATGAAGTGTTCAGCGCCGGTGCCATTGCCATCGACAATGAAGGTATTGTCGAACTTACCTGCCGCGAATAAGGAGATATAACATGGCTTTTTCTAGCACTGGTCTGAACCTTGTCGCTGGTTCTAAGGCTGGCAATGCTCCGCAGATTTGGGCTTATCAATCTGCTGATGCAATCGCCACCGTAAATACCTCCGGCTATTTTAATGCAGTTGCGTCGCTGATGAAAGTTGGCGATCTGGTGTATTGCTACGATACGGCTACCCCGACCGCAAATCTGGTCGTGGTCCTGTCGAACACCGGCACCGTGGTTGACGTGTCTGACGGCACGGCAGTCACTGTTGCTGATGCCGACTAATAGCGGTATCGAGTATATGTAACGCAAGGGGTACCGTCATCAACGATGGCGGTATCCCTTTTGTCATATCTGGAGATGAATAATGGCTGCTGGTGATTCAGCACTATCAATATGCTCTGATGCGCTGCTGATGATCGGGGCCAAAGCTATTTCGTCGTTCAACGAAGGAACTGACGAGGCAAATATTTGCGATAGGCTTTACGGTGATATCAGAGATCAGGCACTGCTAGTCTATCCGTGGTCGTTTAGTTTTAAGAAAACTCAGCTTGCACAGTTGGTGACTACTCCTACCAACGAGTATCGCTACGAATATCAGATGCCTGCTGACCGTATTGCTGCTCCCAGGGCTGCATATAACACCTCAAGCATTGGCGCGTATCCGATCAACAATTATCGGATTATGGGCGAAAAGCTGTTGACCAATGAACCAACCATTTACGTAGATTACCAATACTCTGTTCCAGAGTATGAAATGCCAATTTACTTTGTACAGTTACTGAAGTACATGATGGCATGGCATCTGAGTGTGCCTATTACTGACCAGACTGACAAGGCGCAATATTGGCAGGGAACGGCAGTTGGATCTCCGGCGGAGAATGGTCGCGGCGGATATATGCGTGTTGCGATGAACATTGACGGACAGAATCAGCCGGTTAATTTCATCAAAGATTTCAGCCTGATTGCGGTGCGTAACTAATGACAAGATTTGTCAACATACAAACCAATTTCACCAATGGTGAATTAGATCCGCTGCTGCGCTCCAGGGTGGATCTGAAGGTTTATGAGAATTCTCTTGAGACTGCGTATAACGTAGTTTGCCAGCCGCAGGGTGGTATTCATCGCCGTCCTGGGCTGCGATATCTATATGGCCTGCCTAATAGCGGTGGAGACAGTGCTGCTAATGGATTGAGGCTTGTTTCTTTTGAGTTCAGCACTGCCGATAGCTACATGCTGTGCTTTACCAATAATCGCATGTATGTGTTCAAGAACGAAGCACTTGTAACCAACATCAATGCTAGTGGCAATCCATATCTCAGTACATCCGCTGTCGGATTGACTGGTGCAAGGCTAGACACAATCTGCTGGACTCAGAGTGCTGACACGCTGATTATCGCCCATGAAGATATCAATCCGGTAAAGATTGTGCGTGGCGCGACTGATGCTGATTGGACTGCATCTGCAATATCGTTCGATAGCATACCTAAATACGCATATACGCCAGCAACAAGCAATCCTGCATATACGCTTACGCCTAGTGCTGTATCAGGAAAGGTTACTCTGACGGCAAGCGGGGCGTCATTTACTGCTGCATCTGTAGGACAATATATAACCGCAGTTCCGCAGGGCAGGGCTAAGATTCTGCAATATGTAAGCACCACGGTAGTCAATGCTGTTGTTGAGTTCCCATTCTTTGACACATCTGCTATTGCTTCTGGAGATTGGACCTATGAATCGGGTTACGAAGATGTCTGGTCAAGCGGTAAAGGCTGGCCGAAAACGGTCACGTTCCACGAAGGCAGGCTCTACTTCGGCGGCTCGAAGTCGCGTCCGTCAACAATCTGGGGCAGCAAAGTCGGGCTTTTCTTCGATTTTGAAGCGACTGAAGGATTGGATGATGACGCTGTTGAAGCGACGCTAGACACCAATACATTTAACAGTATCGTTGACATTACCAGTGGCAGGGATCTTCAGGTATTCACCACTGGCGGTGAATTCTTTGTGCCGCAATCTGGTCTTGATCCTGTAACTCCTACGAATTTCTTTGTCAAGACTGCTACAAAGAATGGAGCAAAATCAGGAATCAGGGTGCAGGGAATCGAGAATGGCACGCTGTTTATCCAGCGTCAAGGTAAGTCACTGGCTGAATTCTCTTACACTGATGCCCAGGCAGCATATATCACTACCAAGATTTCATTGCTGGCAGGACACCTGTTGCGCGGTCCAAAGCGCATGGTGTTGCGTAGTAGTGTTGCTACTGACGAGAATGATCTGCTGATGATCGTAAACGGCGAAGATGGCACGATTGCCGTGTTTTCTTTGCTTAGGGCGCAGAATGTTATTGCGCCATCTGAGTATGATACTGATGGTGATTTCCTTGATATCGGCGTTGATTTAACCACGATCTACACTGTGGTCAAGCGTAGCATTAATGGGTCAGATGTCTATTACGTCGAAGTGTTTGATGATGATCTTCTGACTGATTGCGCTGTCACCGGAGGCGCGGCTGCATCTGGTAGCGTCAGCCATCTGATTGGTGAGGAAGTCAATCTATTGCTTGATGGTGCTGTGCAAGATAATGAGACTGTGCCTGGTGGCGGAACTGTGACATTCCCTCGGTCATCGACTACATCCTATGAAATTGGCCTGCCATTTACTGTGCAGGCTGTTACGATGCCTGTGGAGTTGAAATTGCAGACAGGCACCAGGATTGGCTTTAAGAAGCGAATAGTGGAAGTCAATGCAATCCTATATCAGACGCAACATCTGAAGATAAATAATATTTTGGTACCTATAAGAACTCTTGATACATTGAATATCTTGGATAATCCGGTTCCTGAGTTTACTGGTATCAAAACCTTGCATGGCATTCTTGGTTATTCTCAGGATGCGAAAATTACTGTGTCACAGGACATTCCTGCAAAACTGACGCTACTTGGTCTTGAGTACAAAATAGCTACACATCAGGGAACATGATATGGAATATGTTGCTATAGCTTCTGCTGTTATGGGTGCTGTTGGTCAGGTTGAAGCTGGCTATCAGCGTCGGCAGCAATATAGGCTGCAAGCAGAGCAGACGAGACTTCAGGCTGAACAGAAGGCTCTTGAATATACCCGTCAAGGTAATGCGGTATTGGACCGGATTAACAATGCCAACGCTGCTGCTGCTGCCAGGGCGTATGCCGGTGGCACGATGGGATTTGAAGGATCTTCTGCGCTGGTACAGGCGGCTACCGAGCGTCGTGGTGGTCGAGAATTACTGCTTACGCAAGAGGGCGCTGCATCTGCTCGACGTTATGGCTTTACGCAATCGGCATTGTTTGAGAAGGCTGGTGATACAGCGGTGGCTGCTGGATGGGCAAATGCGGCAATGAGCATGGGAACAGCAGCATACCAGTATTCAAAGATTGGTGGGCCTGGTATGACGCAGGCTCCGGCTCCAGTTGAGACTAGAAGTACTGTTCCAGATATGGGCGTATAGACCATATAGATTATTAAAGGCACAAAATAATGGCCGAATTACCACGTTATCAAATGATGGGCATTCCTGTTCCTGGGATGCCACAGCTTGATTTTGCAGCGCAACAAGAACGGGCAAGACTTGCCGGTGGACTTTCTGAGTCTCTTAATCGTATATCTCAGTTTGCATTCAAGGAAGCGACCAAAGAAGCTGAGATCAAGGGTATGCAGTATGGTGCTGAAAATCCTGTAACGAAAGAGCAAATTTCGGAAGCGATGAAAGAAAGTCGTTCTCCGCAAGAATTGTTGCAAGAGCGTGGTACAGCATTTGGTGATGCCGCAAGAGCAGTTCAGGTGGCGCAGCTTAGGAATGAATTGGAAGTAAGCGCACGTAATGATTTCGCCACCATTAGTGCTGGAATTGAGGCAAATAAATACACAAACATCAATGACGTTAAATCAACCATTGATGGAATTACTGAAGGTTATGCCAACGTCATTCGTGGTCTTGATCCTGTTGCCGCAATCAGATTCCGGCAAAGCGTCACTGTCGCTGGAAATGCTGTTTACGCAAAGGCAGCGGATCGTGTAGCAAAACTGAATACAGCGGCAATTAAAGGTTCCGCTGGAGTTGCACTCCAGGCTACTACATCAATCATCTCTGATACTTTTGCTGTTGAGCAAGATCAAGATAATGTTATGGCTCGTGTCGCTCTTGAGCGCAAGCGTGTTGCTGATATTGCACTGCAAGTAGGAGATCCTGCTTTTTACACTTCAACAATGAACGACTTTGATAAGAAGTTGATTAAGTCAATGTCAGATCAACTTATCAAGTCTGGATTAAAGCCTGCTGATGCTCTTATGGCTATAGATAAAGGCAACGTAGGTAATATGAGTAGTCTGCTGAAAAACAGGGTTGTCGATAAAGAATTGCTGCAAAAAGCATATTTATCAGATCTTGGTGAGCAAGTGCAGGTAATGGAACGCACAAAGAAACTGGAGGAAGATAAACGTAAATATGAAGGTCTTTCTATTAGGATGGATCTTTATTCCGGCAGGATTACAGGCAATGTTGCAATAGCACAACTTCGCGCAATAGGCGATATTAGCAGAGAAGAGTTAAAGTCTATTATGAAGGGCGAGGCTACCGGCCCTAAAGGTAGCGATGAACTTATTGGTAAACTTGAATCTCTTGCTGACAACGGCCAGATTGGAGAGAGCAGTTTAGATTCAATGGCAAATTCAGGGCGGATTAGCTGGAAGCAAGCTAATGAACTAAAGAGAAAAGTAAGGAATAATAATACTGATATGTCTCGCGCAAATGGATATATCAATAGCAGTTTGGGTGTTCCAGATCCATTGACACCTGGCTTTAATATTGAACGACAAAGATCCGCTCAAGCAAGGGCTGAACTGGCAAGGCGTGAAAATGAGGCTAGAAATCAAGGATTGGCTTTTAACCCATTTGCTGTGGCTGATGAAATAATAAAGAAAACGAAAGATACTGAAAGTTACAAAGTGCAACAGGAAGCAAAAGGTAATCTAAGGAAAATTCTTGATGGTTCTGGAATAAAATATAACGAAGATTATACGGACGCAAATCTTAAAGATCTTAATGTTAAAGATCCTTCTTTAAGGCGCAAAATTCTTCGTCTTAGTAAAGACGCCAGGGGCGAATAATAATGGATGATCTTGAAACAAGATATACGCAGTATCTGCTGAACGGGATGAAGATAGCATCTGATGCAGATATTGCAGCAGCAGAGAAACCGGCAGAACCGGCTAGGTTTTCTCCTATGTTTGGAGCTGCAACAGAGCGTCCTAAAACTGGTGCTGTTGAGGCTGCCGGTACGGTAGGGACCGCTATTGCTGCTAGTGTTCCTGCTGGTCTTGCTGGGATCTATGAGTTTATTAAGACGCAAAATCCTGAATCTGCCGGACAAAGAATTGATGAGATACAGAAAGCATTGACCGCCATACCGCAGACAGAAGAGGGCATGAAGGCTCTTGAATCTGTTGGGAAGTTCATGCAGGCACTTGGGGTTACTGGCGAGATTGCTGGAGATGCTTTCTTTAATATCGCGCAGAAAGCTGGCGCTGGTCAGGAGGCATCTGCCGTCGCCGGAACTATAGGCAATATATTTGCCGACCCGCTTAACCTGGTGACTCTTGGCACTCTCAGTGCTGGCATAAAAGGCGTAAGAACTGCTGCTGGAAAAACATTGAAATCTATGGGGTTAAAATCAGAAGCATCGCCAAGTGATGTAACTGTAGCGCCAACAGTTACTACTAAAAATCCTGATATTGTTGGCGAATATATGTATGAGAAATCTGCGGCTAAACGTGAAGGTTCATATACTGGTGGATATGAATCAGGTAAAAGAAGTAAGAAAACTACTAAAAATGCGGGGCAACAATAATGGCAATAAGTGATCTAAACCAGAGGATTGATGACCTTGCTGCTGTTGCTCCAGAGGCAGAGAAGTCTCCGTTAAAACCTGATGTTGGTCCTGCTGAAGTATTAATGCCGCAAGAAGATCAGCCTGAATTTGAACCTGTGCAGGTTGCTGGTTTAATTGGTCGCACAGGAAAGATTATCAGCGAAGTTGCTAAAGCGCCTCTTAAAACAAAGCGTCCAATAATCAAGGAAGATGTCGGTGTTGTCAATCCATATACGGTCATCAAAGAGACAGATGCTACAAAGATTGGCCCGACTAAGGAAGAGCAAGCCGTACAAATGGCACCGGCTATGCCCGCTGCTGGAGTACCTTCGCCAAAACCAGGTGAAGTAAAAACTGTCTTTAATCTTAATCAGATAAATGACACGGATAGCTTTAAGCAATTTATTGAATCTACTGCTAGGGCATACGGCGCTGACAAGATTGAAAAGATCTCGTATAAGGAAATTGCAGCCAAAGCTGCTGAAGATGGATACGATGAAGCATTCATTGCTAAAGTAATAAATCCAGCAGAGAAAACTAAAGCAGATCCAAAGGAAGCATACAAGATGCTTCTTGCCTTAACTGATGCTGGTAAACGTGCATTTGATCTTGCTGAACAGGTAAAGCAGGCTAAGATTAACGGGACTCTGGCGCCTGAACTGGCTGCTGAGTTTGCTCAGGCCGTTTCGCTGGAGGGCGCACTGATGAAAGCTGCGCGTGGTCGGCAGGCTGATATCGCTAGAACTCTTGGTATTTTCTCACAAGCGAGGACCGCTACCGCAGAGCGTGGCGCAATGCTTGACGAGATCATGCGTAGTTCTGGCGGCATTGAATCCGTGCATGATATGGCATCCAAATATACGTTGCTTGATAGCAGAACAGCCCGTGCTGATATGGCCGAAAAAACTCTTTCTGGTCGCGCTGTAGATGTATGGTTCAGCACATGGATAAATGGCTTGCTATCAGGTCCTGTCACTCATGCTAAGAATATTGCTGGAAACTTGTTTTTTGGTGCTTATCAGATTCCAGAACGTGCGATGGCATCCATCATAGGAAAGGCACGTAACTTTGCTTTTGGTGGAGAAGAGGCAATCCAAATGAATGAAGTCTATGCTCAGTCTATTGGATTCCTGCAAGGCATGAGAGAAGGTCTTGTTATTGGCGGCAAAGCATTTGTAAAGAATGAGCCTACAGATGCTTTCTTGAAAATAGAACAAAGGAAATTTGGGTCAGATACATTTGACTTTGACTTTGGAGATAGCTTAACAGGTAAAGCATTGTCTGGTGCCATAAAGTATTGGGGTAATTTTGTAACAATGCCTGGTCGCGCAATGATGGCTGAAGATGAGTTCTTCAAGGCACTTGGTTATAGGATGGAATTGAATTCTCTTGCAACGCGAGAAGGAAATATCGCGTATAAAAGATTTATTGATGACGGTATAAATCCAGATGATGCGGCTACTCAGGCTGCTGAAGTTGTTGCAAAGATATTGGTAGACCCTACTGACAGCATAGATGATGCAGCAAAGTCTATGGCTAGAACCGTAACATTTACCAAGACACTTGGAAATGCGGAGCGAATTGGAACCGCTAATTTTGGATTTGACCTGAATCTTCAGGCCATGCAAAGTCTTTTGCAATACCCGGTTTTAAAGATGTTTGCGCCGTTTGTAAAGGCTCCGACAAATTTTGCTCTGGAGGCAATGGCCAGGACGCCAGGTTTAAATTTTGGCAGTCCTCGCTTTTGGGGTGATTTCAATGCTGGCGGTATCAGACGGGATCAAGCTATTGCAAGAGTAACTCTGGGAACAGGTATTACATTTGCTGTCGGAACATACGCTCTTGAAGGCCGCATTACCGGATATGGTCCTATGCGTATCGGCGATAAAGAGACATTGAAAGGTAATGGCTGGCAGGAATTTAGCATAGTCTTTAATAAAGAAGACGTATCTCCTGCATTGCTTGAGGATTACAAGAAAATAACTAAAGTAAGTATTGGTCCAGATAAAGTATATGTTAGCTATGCTGGTCTTGAGCCGATTGGCACTATGCTTGGAATATCAGCTACTGCCGGTGAATACAGTATGCTGACAAAAGGTGGAGCTGATATGGACGCATTGATGATGGGCGCTGGTATTGGTGCTAGTCACTATCTTAAAGATCAACCAATGTTGAAAGGAATCAGCGATTTTGTAAATGCGCTTTTTAGTCCAGCTAAAGATGCGCCGTCCGTTGCGTATAACGTCATGGCTAACATATCAAAGCAATTAACTACTGTTGCAATTGGTGGTTCTCCTGCTGGCGCACATTCTTCTGCCGTGGCCGCAGTAGAGAGAATAATAAAACCTGAGAAAAGCCAGATTATGGAGGCATATAGCGAGGAAGAGAATTCTCTTGTGGCAGGTGCCTCAAAAGGATTTTGGGAGGCGCTGAACTACCATTGCTCACGTAATCCGCTTTGCTCTGACAAACTTCCACCGGCATTAGATCCGATTACCGGTGAAGTCAAGAAGATAGGTAAAGGCAACTGGGCAGAAGCATTCAATCCATTTAAGCGATCTGACGGCACATATTCAGATGCCTACAGAGTATTGGCACAATATGCTATACCGGCTTACGCTCCACCAAAAAAGATTGATGGGGTAGAATTGACCGCAGAGCAATACAATCGCTGGATCGAACTTGCTACGCGAGATGGTAAATTGGAATCAGAGATACAAAGTATTGGTGATAATAAGTCTTTGCAAAGTCTTGCTAATGAAGATTTGAGTAAAGCGCAAAGCATTATTACTGAGCATATTTCAAAAGTATATTCTGATTCCAAGAAGATGTTGATTTATGAATATGCAGATCTTGCTGACAAGATCGAGAAGGTTAAAGAAGATCAACGTGAATATGGTAAGTACAAACGGTAAAGGGAACTACAATGGCTGATTATGCAATTTCCAATGTTGACCGCCGAATAGTCTATACGGGATCGGCTGGTGTAGGTCCGTATGCCTTCAACTTTGAGGTGTTGGATCAGACAGATATCGCGGTCTACAAGAACACAACGCTGCTTGTTCTTACGACAAACTATACGGTATCCATCAATCCGAGTACCGGCGTAGGATCTGTAACGCTGAATGTGGCGGCTACATCTTCTGACACGATTACTATCGTAGGTGCCAGGGCGATTCAGCGCACCACGGACTTCACCACTGGTGGCGATCTGTTTGCCAATTCGCTGAATGATGAATTGGACAGCTTGACCATATTCTCGCAACAGGTGGCAGAGACTGCTGAACGTGGAATCAAGGCTCCTGTAACAGATCCTACTAACATAAATATGACATTGCCAGGAAAGGCAGATCGTATTGACTCTCTACTCAAGTTTGACCTTAATGGCAATCCTGGCGTTATCTCTGTTACTGATTTTGTATCTGGTTTTAGTGGCGCGATTCTTGGAGCTAATTACGTTACCACCAATGCTACCGGAAATGGATCTACCACGGCATTCACTGTATCGTCAGCACCTGGAGACAAAGGCAATATCCAGATTTATCTTGATGGCGTATATCAGAACAAGAATACGTTTAGCATTTCTGGAACAACCGTTACGTTTACTGAAGCGCCTCCTGTTGGTTCTGCCATAGAGTTTGTTGTTGGCTATTCTCTCGGATCAACTTCTGGTGCAGACGCGGTTACATACACTCCTGCTGGCACTGGAGCGCAGACTACCACGGTGCAAGCCAAGCTGCGCCAAACTGTATCAACTACAGATTTTGGAGCAGTTGGTAATGGCACAACAGATGACACTGCGGCGGTTCAAGCGGCTGTTACTTATTGCGTTGCAAATAATTTTGATCTTTTGGTTGACGGTCTTTGTTTGTTAACCGCACCAATTAACATTGACCGAATTGTTGATGGTCCTGCTTACGATACTTATTTTACCATTTCGTCTATTTCTGGTGGTGGTTTTAAAGTAAGCACCTCTATTAACATGTTCTCATCAAGTTTGCCTTACACAAACACGCCAGTAACACAATTGGTTAAATTTCAAAATTTGCGTTTTGAATCAAATGAAAGCAGCTTGACCGCTTATGTTTTAGATGGAAATAAATTCCTCAGAACACAATTTAGCGGATGCTCTTTTAGAAAAATTCGTTGTTTAACTTCTGACTATTACGTTCAATCAATTTACTTTTTTGAATGCCAAATGCGGCGTTGGGAAGGTGTTTGGTTTCTTTGCCGTGAAGCGTGTTATGACATTCGTTTTGAAGGCAATTTGGCAGAAGCTGGAACACAATTTGCGTTGCTTGGAACAGATACGCAATACAAAGGTCCAAATGGTTGCGTGTTCATCAACAATTGCATTGAAGGAATGTTGAATTTTGCTATTCAATATGGCGCAGCCGCTGGTCTTTCAATTACCGGTAATTACTTTGAAGCTAACGGTATTGATATTGATGGCAGGAGCATCAGTGGATCAGTTGTAAATGGCGGCGTTGCAATAATTGGCAACTTCTTTTCTCATTCGCAAATTCTGACAATTCCAGTTACCAATACTTCAGGAACAAACACACTGACTCAAACAGGATTAAATTTTACACTTGGGTCTTATTATGTTGGCAAATCCATTACAGGAACTGGCATCCCCGGCGGCACAACCATCACCGCAGTAACGGGAAGCGGCGGCATTACGATCAGCAACAATACGACAAGCGCAGTCACATCTGTAAATGTTGCCAACAATGCTGGCGTTTTGTGGGGAAATGTTCAGGGCGCTGTAGCAATGGGCAATTATGCTCTGTATGGTTTGCATGACATGACTTCAGGGTCATGGGTAAATGTTAATGATTATTCAGTCAATGGTCCTATTTCCAATACTGCGTCAATTAACACCGCTAGCGGGTATTCTGAAGGCACTTGGGCTCCCACAGTTCGAGGCGCTAGTTCTGCCAACTACACTTGGACAAATACAACAGCTAAAGCCACTAAGAACGGCAATCAAATTACTTATATGTTGAAGGGTACTTTGACAAGCACAGGAACTAATGGCGCTGATGCTTTGTATATTCCATCGTCGTTGCCTTGGTATTGCCAAGAAGTTGGCGATTTGGTTGGATCGTGCGAAGTTGTTGGTTCAAGCACAAACAACGGCATTAGCCCACTTTACACTTCAGCCATTGATAAAGTTCAATCTTCTGTCAATGTAATTCCAGCAAATACAGCTGGGCAGTCTTGGTCTGTTCGCGCGTTTTTTACGTTCATTACCCCCTATAACGGAGTTTAATCATGGCAGATAAAAAAATATCAGCGCTTACCGCATCTTCTACCCCGTTAGCGGGTACAGAAGTATTGCCGATTGTTCAATCTGGAACAACGGTAAAAGTTGCGGTAAGTGATTTAACCACAGGCCGCGCTGTTGCCACAGGCAATTTGACCACTACTGGCATAGCGACAATTTCTAGCAATACCGCAATCGGTACTGCAACACCTCGCACATCGGCCAACAAAGTGCTGTTGACGATGGACGCCACTTGGGGTGGTCAAGTTGATATTGGTGTAAGCGGAACAAGTCACGCACAATTTGGTACTGATAATTACGACACAGGTGCAAGTTGTCGAATTCAAAGTCAAGACAGCATTGTTTTTAAGATGAATGGTGGCACTGCCACTAATATCTACATGGAGTCTGGCAACTTGCGACCATCAGTTGCTGGAAAAGGCGTCAACTTCACCGCCAACAGCGCCGCAGCGGGGATGACTAGCCAGTTGCTTAACTGGTACGAGGAAGGCACTTGGACACCCAATCAAGGCGCTGGCCTAACGGTTGTTGGGGCTTTTTCTTCTACTGGTGTTTACACCCGTATTGGTCGGCAAGTAACGGTGACGGGTCAAATAACAGGCGCAACATCTGTAAACACATCAGGATCAGGAATTGTTTGTACTAATTTGCCGTTTACTGTTGGGACAAACTCAAATTCTGTTGGCGCAATGACAAACACCGCAACCAACAATACTTATGTATATGTGAATCCCGGTAGCACAACTATGTATTCATCAACTGCTGCCGGTGCATCTGGTTCGCTCTTCTTCACGGTAACGTACTCGATCTAAGGAAAAAAAATGTCGCTGACCAAAGCAACTTATTCAATGATTGATGGCGCACCTGTCAACGTGGTTGACTATGGCGCAAGCGCATCTGCAACTGGTGTTGTAAATAGCGCGGCATTTAATGCGGCTAAAGCCGCTGCTGGAACTTACACAATTTCTGGTCAAACAATTTATCGCCAAGTTTATGTGCCTCCTGCAACGTATGCAATTGATGGCACAGTTGTTGGAAACTTTTTTACTGATGGCGTTGTTGGCATTACGGGCGGCACTGTTCAATACATCATTCAACAAGGTGTTGGCGCCAGTCAATCAAACACAATTTTTGGCCCCGGCGCTATGCCCGGCGCTACGCCTACTGGTGGAAATAACGGAATTTACAACGCTGCTTTTGGCACAGAAGCGTTAATATACAACACAACAGGTTATCGCAACACTGCTCTAGGATACGCCGCTTTAAGAAGCACCGCAACAAATTATTCCAACACGGGCGTTGGATATGCAGCGGGTTATTCTTTATCGGATGCCGCCGCTACTGGAAACACAGCCATAGGCGCACGTTCTTTATACGCATCAGTAACGGGGTATTTTAATACTGCTATTGGCAGCGACTCACTGCAAGCAACTTTGGGTGGTTATCAAAACACGGCTTGTGGCAAAAATACTTTGTATTCAAACACTACTGGAAATAACAATTCTTCTTACGGTATGAATGCTCTTTATACCGCAACGACGGCAGATAACAACAGCGCATTTGGTGCATATTCTCAATTTAGTTGTGGAACTGGTTTTACAAACGCTTCATTTGGTTTTCAGTCTTTGTATTCAAACGTATCAGGGCAAGACAATGCTGGTTTTGGTGCTTTGTCTTTATATACCGCAACAGGCAGCAGCAATTCAGCATTGGGTAGAGGCGCTGGCTATAACGTAACTTCAGGTTCAGGCAACGTCATTATCGGAAGCCAAAATGCATCAAGTTCTTATGCTCCAGTTTTTGATGTGACAACAGAAGATAACCGTGTGGTTGTTGGCTCAACATCTGTTACTAATGCATACGTTCAAGTCGCTTGGACTGTGGTTTCTGACGAGAGAGACAAGACAGATGTTAAAGATTCGCCTTACGGATTGTCTTTTGTTCAATCGTTGCGCCCCGTTATTTACAAGCGTGATGACAGAGCAAGGTACAAAGAAACAGATGCCGATGGGAATGTTACTGAATTTGAAAAAGATGGTTCTCGTAAAGACGAAAAATATACACTTGGATTTTTGGCGCAACAAGTTATTGAAGCTGAAAAATTAGCAGGAACAGAAAATGGGAAGTTTCTGATTGCTGACGACGAAATGGCTGACAAGCTAAAAATTACTGAGACAAAAATAATTCCAGCTCTGGTGAAAGCAATGCAAGAATTAAAAGCGGAGTTTGATGCCTATAAAGCATCGCATCCTTAAACAAAGTTTGCAAAAACAAAAATGACTACACCGTTTGACATTGTTACCAGCGTCATGAAAGACATCGGCAACCATAAACTTGGGGGTTAAATGAACTATCTTAAATCTAAAACATTGTGGTTTTCACTGCTCATTGCTATTGGTGGGATTCTTGAGCAGTCGCAGGCTGTTGTTACTCAGCTAGTTGGACCGGCTAATACTGGGTGGGTAATGCTGGTCATATCTGTTGGAGTAGCAATTCTGCGGATTGTAACTACTCAGCCTATAAATCAAAAGTAAAGAGTCATCATGGAATCTCAGGGGATATTTAATATTGCTGTTGCTTGTGCTGGCGCTTTTGGTGGGTTTTTAATTCGATCCGTATTGGATTCAATCAAAGAACTTAAAGGCGCTGATGATGTATTGCATAAACGAGTGACAGAATTAGCCTCTGATATTCCTGCCACTTATGTTCGTCGAGACGATTTCATTCAACACCTCAACCGGATTGAAAACACTCTTGCGAGGATTGAAGAAAAGATCGACGAGAAAGCTGACAAATGATTATTGAATCAATCATTGGAGCATTGCTGCCGGTTGCTGTGGAAGGCGGTAAACAGCTAATCACCAATTTCTTTGGCGGCATAAAACCAACCACCATTGACGAGCAGATCAAACTCAACGACAACGAGGTTAAACGTCTTGAGGCGCTGGCTAAACTTGATGCTCCGATTGGTACTCCTTCTCAGTGGGTAGTAGATTTACGTGCATCTGCTAGATACATTGGAGCATTGACTGTAATAGGTGTCGGAATATCAACTCTCTATTATCCTGTCGATGATGCAATCAGAACCATCGCACTTGAGGCGGCAAACATTGCATTCGGTTTCCTGTTTGGCTCTCGAATTGTTGCTGGATGGGCTAAGAAATGAAGGAAAACTGGGAGCAATCCTTAAAGGCTATGCTGGTGCATGAGGGCGGATATGCCAATCATCCTCAAGATCCAGGTGGCCGCACCAATCTAGGTGTTACCCAGAGAGTATGGGAAGAATGGAAAGGGAGTCCGTCAGATGAAGATGAAATGCGTTCTCTCACGGTTGAGCAAGTTACTCCGCTATATAAAAAACGATTCTGGGACGCAGCACGATGTGATGATCTTCCTGGCGGTGTTGACTATGTGGTGTTTGATTTTGCTGTCAATGCCGGTGTGGGGAGGTCGGCAATAACGCTACAGACTATCTGCGGGGTGGCAAGGGATGGGGCGATTGGCCCCATAACTCTTGAGGCTGTTAAGCAGTATGAACCAAAGACGCTGATAGAGAAGTTCAGCGACCACCGAGAGTTTTTCTACAAGCAGCTTTCGACATATCCTGTCTTTGGTAAAGGCTGGATTCGCAGGGTAAATGAAGTAAAAGAATTAGCGTTGCAGATGGTGTAACATGCTGGTGACTGTAAAGTCAATCAAGGCTTGTTATAATCTATTGAAGGTTACTGCATTCAATGACATCAAGTTACCAGCAAATGTAAAATTCAAAGCATCCAGGATGGATAAATATCTTGGACTTTATTTCTGGCCCGATCAGTTGCTGGTCGTCAATTCCAGGGCATCAACCATAGAGGAAGTTATGAAGATAGTAGCGCATGAGATGTGCCATGCTGCACTCGAACAGAATGCTGACTGCGATCATGACAAGCACGACCAAAATTTCATTGAGTTAGCAAATATCATCTGCGCCCGAATGGGTTGGAAGGGTGGTGTGCGATGAGTGTTAAGTCATGCTCAGATCAAGAATTTATCCGATTGTTTCGAGAGCATCAAAGCACTAAACTTGTCGCTCAAGTTTTAGGCATCAGCGAGAGAAGCGTAAGGACGCGACGCAGGATAGTGGAGAGTCGCCACAAAATCATCCTTCCCCTCTCAGACATTCATGGCAGGGCGGCATTTAATGTTTCGGTAATCTCCGATGATCGGGTAGAGGTAAAGTTTAACATTAAGGATGGTATTGTTTTGGTGGCTGGCGACCAGCACTATCATCCTTGCGGTGTACCAGTGATGCACAAGGCGATGGTTTACTTTGCAAAGAAACTAAAACCTTTTGCGATTGTGTGGAATGGAGATGCTTGTGACTTTCCTAGTATCAGTCGGCATCCATCTATCGGACACGAAAGCTATCCGACTGTTAAAGAAGAATTGGAAATTGTAAGGGATAGGTCAGAGGAAATCATCAAGGCTAGTCCAAACTCTAAGCGAGTCTGGAATCTTGGCAATCATGACATGAGATTTGAATCTCGGTTAGCTGCGGTTGCTCCTGAGTATTCAGACGTTGAAGGTATCCATCTTAAAGACCATATCCCCGGCTGGATACCTGCGTGGTTTGTGACTGTGAATGAAGGTACGCCTTCGCATACCGAGATCAGGCATCGGGAGAAAAGCGGCGTTCACGCTGGCTATAACAACACAAAAGAAAGCGGAGTTAATATCGTCACCGGACACGATCACAGGGCAGAGGTGGTTCCTTATGACGACCGTAGGGGTCGCCGGTATGCAGTAAGACACGGAATGACTGCCGACTCCTGCCGTGATCCGCAATTCGTCAACTACCTTGAGGGCCGGAAAACCAACTGGCAATCTGCTATGGCAATCCTGACCTATAAAGATGGGATGTTACTTCAACCAGAACTGGCGCTGCGGCTCGATGACCACAGCTTCCAGTTTAGAGGCGAAATCATCAAAGTTTAGCCTAAATCGTATTTGTTTCCGTCAACGCTTTACATATCCCGTCATACACTTCTATCAACTCATCGTCAGGAGGTGACAGGGTGTTGATTGCCCTGTCAAAGATTAGCTTCATCTTTGCAAGATCCTCTGGATCGAACTCGATTGAAAAATAGTCGCCGTTGTTTTCAAAAGTAATCATTTCTCCTCCTTCGGAAGTTTCGCCCCAAGAGCAGCCAGCCGCGCCTTGTATCTTGACTCGAACATGGTGCGAATCAACTTCGGCAACTTCTCGATGACCGCTTCGTTAGCTTCCTTTAACTGACGAATTTTCGTCATACGTTCTCTTACCTCAGTCTTTTCATGACCGGCAACCTTGTTGGCTATTTCCTCGAACCGTTGTAGCCAAGTGCCAGCATCCGGCAGGAACTCTTTAGGCTCATTCTTTCCTGGCAGGTATAGCGGTATCTCAACCGTAGCCTGAGATTCGCTTGTGGGCGTTTCTGGCGGTTCCTCATCGGTTTTATTGGTGGCTTCAACCACATCTTCCTGCGGTTCCTCTACCTTTGGCGCATCCTTATCCTCTATGACCTTAATCTCGTCTAGGTTATTTCGGATCGGGATCACCGGCGTAACGTCCTTTTCTGTGGTCGGATAGTCCTGCGCTTCCTCTACGGTAATCAGGCCACGCAACACATCTGGGAACGCATCTCGCAATGCGAAACCTCTGGCCCGCATCTGCATCATGCGTCGAGTGTATTGCGTCCACGGTCCCTGCTTACCCCACAGACCTGCACGCTTGGCATCGTTGACGCTGAACCTTGCCACGACAGGCTTGCGATCTTTCCGCTTTGCAACACAGACCGCTACCAGATCTTCCCCTTCTCCTTCAAAGGTTTCCTCGATATCCTCGCAGACAGGGCTGGCCTGAACCAGTGCCATTGCTGCATCGCCATATACGCTAGGCTTGCCATTGATGACAGCGATATTCTGGAGTGCCTGCATAGGCGCTAGGCCAATCTCGTATCCCCATTGCACGCATACCATGATGTCGTTCGGCTTGCCCTGGTATGCCTTCGGCACCATGCTGGACTGCGACAGCATCTTGCTGAACTCCATTGCCTCGGTCATGGTTGCCGGTGCAAATCCTTTGCTGACTGTCAAATTCATTTTGACTCCTTGATAGTTAGTGTTGACTGACGCATCGAGTAGGCGGCTTTCGCTGGAACCACTCGTTCAGGCTGCGCTTTGAAGTTCCTCATAGGCCATTTGATTGAAAAGTTACCGGCTATTGCGAATGGTTTTTCGCCCATCAATTCCTTAATTTGCGCCTCGATTGCAGACCGGCGATCCTCCATCTCGGACAGGATTGACTTCGTGTCCATAAGTTTTTTGCACATGTCGGCCACATAATCAGGCAGTGTGACCGGAGGAACATCGTTGATGTCGGGGAACATTCGGTCCGCATCTTTGCTGTTCTGCGCTGGATACATTGTGACCTCGCCCTTTTCCTTGTACTGATTTAGCTTGTCCTGAAAGCCAAGAGCGCATTTGTGGATAGCATTGATGGTTGCCTCATGCCTAGCATAGACGAATACTCTCATCTCTATACCCTGATACAGCACAGCCACGGCTCCCCATTTGTGACCGAGGATGTCCATCTGTGCCTGTAGCTGGATAGGTCCACGGTAGAGTGCTGGCTGATCTTCCGGCAGATTCTTTGTTAGCTTCGATTCAATGCAGCCAGGTCCGTCCAGCGTGATCTGATCCATACCGATGACGTAGATGCCAGCATCAGGATCGCTGGTGATTACCTTACCGCCACCGTCTACCCTGCCGTCAAGACTGCAACAGATTGGCACACTCTTGTGGAAGAATGGTTCAGGGAAATCAGTCTCAGCATCAGTGCCAACAAGACGCTGCGCCGCTTCGTTCAGGATAATTTTTTCCAGACGATTACCCCACCCCATCGCTTCGTTGCTGATGTCAGGTCTTTCCTTGCCATTGATGGCATCAATGCTTGCCTTCAATTCATCATTAGGACTGCGATACTTGCTCAATCCCATGACCGCTGGCAACCTACTTGCCGACAGCATTGTGTCTGGCGTAACTTTACCGACCATCTCGACCTCCCATATAGTAGCGTTTAACGTGCGCCTTGCCGTGCCTTGTCTTTACTTCCACGAAGTAGCTTCGTATCTTTTCGCCCTCTTCCGTCTGCTTTAGATCGTTTATTCGGCTTGCTAGTCTGGTTATCCCGAACAGGCTGATCGCCTCCAGACTTGTCAGAGTTTTGCCCGATTGCAAGTGTTGCAACACCATCTCTGTTTGTGACATAGAGTTTTCCTCTCTTCCATTTCATTGAGCATTGAAAGCACTTCCAGCGTTGTCTCAAGCCATCTTTGCTTTTGATATAAGTGCCACGTTGTACCGGCCTGCGGCTTTGACAATTTGTGCACCATCTGAAACCGTCGATGCTGTGGACTTCTTCAACCATTTTCTGTATTCCTCAATCGTTTTCTTTACGTTTGTTTTTGCAGCATTGGTAGGCACAAATTTGCAGTTCTGATCTGCTATGTATTTGTTGCGTGACCGCAGGTATTCCTTAGCTTCATGCAGTTTCATGGCTTCCCCTTTGTTGACATTGAAAATGCCAGTGCAATTAACGCAATGACTCCAGCGATAACTCCGATGATTTCTGCAAAAACTATTTCTGTGAATGTGTGATACATGAATGACATGCTGCTGACGTACAAGCACATGCAAGCAGTCCTGTCGTAATCACTCAGATTTTTCATCTATCCTCCTGAGAATGTTGGAAACCTGGGATGTATGCCATGACCCACCACGCGGCGTAGGTATCTGCAACCTAGCCAACTCATCGGCAATCTGCCTGGTGCTGGTCAAACCTCTTGATTGGATTTCCCTTATTGTGGGAATAATTTTCTCAGCATACAACTGTGCTTCTGCCCTGCGCTTGGCGCCAGTGACACTGCCACCGCGCTCCGGTGTCGGGCTACCCATCTTTGTGCCGCGCTCTTTAGCTGCTGACAGTGCTGCCTTTGTCCGGCGGCTGATCTCTTCGCGCTCATGCTGTGCGACCACGGCGCGGATGCCGAACTCTAGGCTGCTACAGTTAGGCATGTCGGCGGCGAGGATCTCGACACCAGACTTGCGGAGGGTAAGCAGGAAGGCGGCATCTCTGGATAGCCGGTCAATCTTGGCAATCAGCAGGCCGTGGCCGAACTCACGGCAGGTCTTGATGGCTTCGAGCAACTGCGGGCGGTGGTCATCCTTGCCGGATTCCACCTCGGTGAACTCACCAAAGATCTTGTCTGCCCACGGTTCCACAGCTTTACGCTGCGCTTCCAGGCCAAGACCTGACTGCCCCTGCTTGTCAGTGCTGACTCGATAGTATGCTATATACCTCATCTATATCTCCTGTATCTCGGATTGCGTATAGCAATGTGCTATACTTCTGACAGTGTAATCCAGCAAAAAAGGAGATGTCAAGTGCCTGCAAACAAACCTTTCATGATCCGTCTGCGGCCTGAGACTAGGGCGCTGCTTGACATGGCGGCAACAGCGCAGCGTCGCAGCAGGGCAAGCATCGTCGATGAGGCCATCAAGGTGTTTCTTGAAGGCAGGAATCGTGACTTAAATCATAGACTTGCGGCACTTTTGGAGGCGCCGAAATGAGTGGCAGAATGGCTAGGAACAAGGGTGCTGCGGGTGAGCGTGAACTGGCGCAGATACTGACCGACCATCTGGGCGTCAAGATTCAGCGCAAGCTAGGGCAGGCCAGGGACGGCGGAGATGACATCCAGATTGGCAAGTATCGCATCGAGGTCAAGCGCCGCGAGACACTGAGCATTGACGCATGGTGTAAACAGGTAGAAGATGCTGCCTCACACGACGACATTCCGGTGCTGGCATACCGTCGCAACGGTCAGCCGTGGCGCGTGGTGGTGCCGCTGGAATGGTTTATTAAACAGGTGCGCGAGGATATGGATGGCTGATCTTGTTGATGACGCGAACGACCGCGAAGAAACCCGAATGGAAGTCATAATTAAAGAGGCGCGGAAGAAGGCACAGCAAATTCCTAAAGGTGAGCCTGGAGAGTGTGACCTGTGCGGGGAATGGTCCGGCAGATTGGTCACTGGCATCTGTGCGCCATGCCGTGACAAATACCGGATCAAATGAGTTCCTGGCTAGTCATCCTTACCGGCCTGATCTACGCATACATCGCGGCAGAGCAGGTGGCAAAGGGTAATTCCCCCATGTCAATCGTCTATGCCGGTTACGCATTCTCTAACATCGGTCTATGGCTGTCAGTTAAGTGACTTGCCCTGTCTGCGGACAGGCGCATCCAGATGAGCGCACTGTAAAATTAATTGACGGCACTGAAGTCAGCAATTACAGTGAGCAGTGGAGGCTGCACTGCGAAGCTATTTGGGTGCTGGATAACCTGCCTGACAAAGCCAATCGCAAGCGCAAAAAGCCTATCCCAAGTAAGCTGGAATATCTCAACAATGTCAGGGATTCCCGTGGCGCAAAAGGCTACGAGAGCCTGCGAAAGGAAATGCTGTGGATACACAACTGGAGGCGTGGCAAAGCCACCCGATGATGGACACTCTGCTGCCAAAGACTGTCAAGGTGAAAGCTGGCAGGCTGGTCAAGTTCGGCACTCATACCGATTACTCATTCGAGGAAAAGAAGATACAGCAGAAGCCGCAGGCAATACCCGATATCAGCCTGCTTAACGAGAAGCTAGACGATACCAGGCTGTGCATAGAGGCGGTGCGTCGCAGGATCATGCGCCTTAACGTCATCAAGCGCAGAGTAAAGGCTGGTCTGATGAAGATTGACTTTGATCTGCCTGCAAAGCTGAAGGAATTAGAGAGAGCATTAAACCGGCACATCTCCATGCGACGCAGAATTGCAGCGAAGATATCCAAGATTGTCAGGTCGTGATGGAATTCAAGATACCCAAAAAGCATCGAGTCAAACAAAAGGATGCGGTTGACCGTCGGCAGTTTATTATCCTGCCAATCAGGGCGGCATCTGATAAACGACTGACGGCTTCGCAGTGGCGTATCCTGGCCGCGCTGTGTTCGTTCATTCACAAGAATGGCGTCACTTGGGTTAGTCTCACCACCATCGGCAGAATGGTAAACGTCAGCGAACAGCGTGCCAGCGTGGTCATGCGGAAGCTAAAGCAATACGGCTACTTCGAGGTGATAGGCAAGCGCAGACCAGGCATCAGAGGTGATATCAGGCGTGTCATATTCGATGCCAATCTATCAGCCGAGGATGCCATCTCTATCAGTGGCGAATCTGTACCGAATCTGGATGACCCCATGATCTGGGTGCCTGATGATAGCGACGAGAATGCTACCGCGCCCCAAAATTAGCTGGCATTAGAATTCCCCCAGGATTCCTACGGTCTTTTGTCATTGTCTGGCAGGGGTAGCCGGTAAGATTTCGCCGCGCCCCACAATTAGGAACGATCATACC
>CAYVBV010000008.1:0-8825 GCA_964449745.1 uncultured Polynucleobacter sp.
CAATTGAAGAGCCGTCAAATGCATGACCACTCTCAAATTTATCTTCATCAAAGTGTGAAACAGGCACAGATACGTGCTGCTCTTTACCTTTGGTGTCTGTGAAACGGAAGTCTACGAAAGTAACTTCTTTTTCTTTAGCAAGCTTCATCACGTCAGCGACGGTCTTCGTTGTCATGCAAATCTCCTGTTGGAACAATCTCAAATCAGTCACATCAAATAAATCATTCAATGCAACCCGCCTATTACAAAACTATGCACAAAGCATGCCACATGACACACCTCGTATTCTTATCAGCATTTTAGGCTGATAAATTACCGATCATTGAAATAAATGCTCTATTTTGGTGCATAAATGCACTAAATCTGAGCAAATCCCTTATTTATCACCAGCTTGGGGCAAATCATGAATCTGATACCCCAATTCTAAAACACCTTGCTGTAAAAAGGGCCAAGCCGCCTCCACAAATTCACTATTTCCTTTTAACCCCAACTCAATATGACGTTTGGCAAACACCCCGGGCTTACTTGGATCCCCTACAGAAGGAAGGCTAAATACTTTGACATTGGGGTGAGCTGCTTCTAACTGCTCCATGAGTGGCGTCAAATGAGCCTCCATCCCCAATGGAATAATGAAACTCTTTTCTATGAAATCCACTTGATGAAATAAATCAGCATACAAATGATCTAAAACCCAAGACATCATAGGAGCAGCCATCACTGGAAAACCCGGTAAAAAGTGGTGTTCACGAATTCGAAAGCCTGGAATTTGATTGTATGAATTAGGAATGATCTCGCTACCCACTGGGAACTCTCCCATCTTCAAACGCAGGATGTTATCTGGGTGTGTGAGACTTGCTTTCTGAGGGTCACCCTCTGCTATGGCTTGAATTCTTAAAGTAATGAGTTTCTTTGCTTCAGGATGAAGCTCTAAGGGCAGATTCAAGGCCGTAGCTGCACACTGGCGCGTGTGATCATCTGGAGTCGAACCGATTCCTCCAGTACTAAACACCACATCCCCTGTGGCAAAGCTACGCTTGAGAACTGTAGTAATGGCTTCAGGGTCATCTCCAACATACTCAACCTGGGAGAGGCTCAAACCTCTTTCACTCAACAATTCAATGAGTTTAGACATGTGCTTATCTTGGCGCTTGCCAGACAAAATCTCATCACCCACCACAATCAAACGAAATTTTTTATGCAACATTTACATCAACTCCATGAATAAGGCGATAGTCATTCAATGCATTCAGTAAAAAATGGGCAAACCACAATGCAGAAAAAATAAAAACGATTGAATAAATCCAAAGGGCAAAAAAAGAAACGATTGGAAAGAAAATCAAAGCCATCGCAGAAGTTGCCCAAAAAAATGTCGGTACCGCTCCAAGCAATCCTGAAACAACCCCCATGCCCAATAAGGTCCAACGATGCTCCCTCATCAAAGCATCTCGCTCATCTGATGATGCATGAATGGCCAAGACATCATAAGACATCAAACGCATGGTTAACCAACCCCAAACCAAAGGGGGCAATATCGCCACCATGGGTGGAATCCACCAAATCGGTAGTGTCAACAATAAAAATAACAAACAAAATAAGATTGAAATCACTGCGTATCCAACGCTTCTTAATAAACCGCCGCCATTCGCTTGGTACAGGAATTGATATTGTTTTTGTTTTGATAAATGCTTTAGCACAGCGGGGATCGAAGTAAAAGCAACAAAGATCAATAATGAAATTGTGATGATTGGAATCAATACCATCACCAATAAAAGTGGCGCCATCACTGCTCTGATTTCATCCCAACCGGTTGCAGACATCACATCCGCCATCCAAGCCGTTAAAAATGAATTCGTGATGAAGATGCGAATGATTTCTAGGGTGGGTTCCCACAAAAAGAAAAAAATAATGGCCCAGAGCACACTCATCCAAATAAATGGGCGCACAGTCAGCCACAACATCCTAGGATGAAGAACACCCACCACTGCAAGACCTAGAGCTCTGAACACATTAACCCTTTTTACCAAAGCTATTTTTCAGCTCATGAAATGAATGCTTCGCCCCTTGCCATTGATGCAACAAAACATTATTGGACACCGACAAATCTCTAACCCCAGTGGGATGCATCTCTTTCGGGAAAATGGCTGTACCCAACATCATGTCCCACCACGGAAATAAAATACCAAAATTACACCCCCCTAGAACACCAGGCTTACCGGGTGCCTCATGGCCCAAGCCAATGGCATGGTGGTAACGATGAAATCGTGGAGAGATCAACACATACTTGAACCAGCCATGATCAAAATTCAAGTTACCGTGCTGCCAACTTTGAATCAATTGACTAATTGCAATGAGCCAAAGAAACTGGATAGGCTCAACACCAATCATCATGGCAATCAATGCAAATACAGCAGAGTGCCCTAAATCATCTAGAAGATGATTGCGGTTATCACTCCAGACTGTCATCACGGTTTGACTGTGATGCAATGCATGCAATTGCCACCACCAAGACCAGCGATGAGATGCACGATGATAAACATATTCGGCAAAATCGAGTATCAGCAAATAGATACAAAAACTCACCCAAGGAATTGAGGTAAAACCCGGAATCCAACTTTCAATATTGAGACGATTGAATCCCGCATCATGCAGTTGAGCTTCAAACCAAAAAAACAAACCAGAAAATAGTAAAAATAGAAATAACTTAAAAATGCCCAGGCGGTGAACAATCGTGTAAAACACATCTACCCACTGAGCTTTGCTGATTTGATTTTCACGACTGGAATCAATACCTCGCAGCCGTTGATTCTCTGCAGGCCTCCACCTTTCTAGTGGGCGAAAAACCACAGCAATGATAAAAATTTGAACCACACCGAGCAAAAACCAATCCAAACCGCTGATGGCATCATCCGCAAAACCCATGCCCCCTAAAAAATACAAGGTAGGCAAGACAATGTTTTGCATCATCCACTCCTGAATGGATGCATAAAGCTGAGTGATGAAATTCATGGCTTCATTATTCTAGAATTTGGCAATCGTTGCTCACGAGCCAATACTGTCTCAAAACAATAGCCCTTCTTTTTTAAACCCATGATCAAAGGCTCTAAAACTTCAGGAGCCCAGGGGTCCTTACGTGACCAAATACCTAGATGAGCCATGGCAATATCACCTGGCCTTAAGTGCTTGAGAGCTCGGTCTAATAAATGCTTATTCGAGTATTTCTCTGAAGGAAGCTCATCGCCCAAAAACCCTGCAGACGACCACCCCACATGCTGATATCCACAAACCTGACCCATTTCAATATAGTGACTTGAAACTTTACCGCCTGGAGCTCGCCAAATCTTATCTAAGGACTGGCCAGTTAGTTTTTTAAAACGATCTTCAACCAGCTGGAGTTCTGAGCACAAATCTGCTTGATTGGTTTTGATGACCTTGTTAGCACTGGAACCAAATTGAGCTTTTGTCAACACAGAGCCAGAAACATCATCTTTCACAAAATACGTGTGATGAAACGTGTGATTACCAAAAGCATGACCATCCTTTTTTAAGGCTTGCCAAAAAGAACTCCAAGAGTCATCTAGGGAATAATCGCCACGCTTGGTTTTTTCGTTCGCCAAAAAAAATGTGGCTTTGACATCATGCTTCTTAAGTACCGATGCAACATATTCTGCAACAGCCATATTCCCGGTATCAAATGTGAGATAGATAGGCTTGTCGCATGTCGATGCATGCACACTGACCGAAAAGATACTTAGAGCAATGAATGTTCTCAAAATCATTGAGTTCCTTGACTACTCCCACTTGGCACTTGGATAGAAAAAGATGCCATGGGGGCTTTTCCCCACAGGAATGGTGGTGATTAACTTTCTGCTGGCAATATCAATAATGCCAACCTTTTTTGAAAATCTAAACGTGACCCAAAGCTCCTTACCATCTGCTGTGACATCCATACAGTCTGGACCTGACGGCAATCCGGTGATATCACCTACTTTTTCCAACTTATCCATGTCCAATATGCTGATGGTCGAATCCACGCGATTGGTTAAAAAAATATGGCGCTTATCACCCAGAGGCCTAAAGTTGTGAGCCCCTTTACCGGTTTTAATCTCTTTGACAATCTTTTGTTGCTTCCAATCGATCACTTGAACAGCATCAGATCCAGTCAATCCAATCAAGAGGTGCTTGTCTCCTGGTGTCATCCAAACACCCGCAGGCATTTTTCCAATGGGCATGCGCCAAATGATTTCTTGTGAAGCCAACTGAATAGCAATTAATTCGTTGGAATCTTGCAGAGTTACAAAAGTAATCTTGCTATCCGATGTAAAAGCGATGTGACTGGGTGTCTTGGCAGCTTTTACAATTTTGACCAACTTTAGTTCTTTATCTTTTGCAGCGTAAATATCAATTCGATCCAAACGATTACCCGCTGCCACAAACCATTTTTTATCCGGCGAATATCCAATGTGATAAGGATCAATGATGTTTGGTAATCTGGATTGAATATTGCCTGTTTTAGGATCAAGATAAACCACATCATTACCGGCAGCGTTGGCCACCAACACTGATTTTTGATCAGGTGTGATCATCAAATGATGGGGCTCTTTACCAATCGGAAAGGTTTTATAAACCTCCCGCTTATTCATATCAATCAAACTGACACTGGCCTCGCCCGAATTTAAAACAATGGCCGTTTTTCTGTCTGTATCCCCTGCAGCTTGAGCCATTGAAAGACCCAGCCCCACCAAAAAAATCACTTGGATCAAAAATTGAAGAAAAGAAGTAGTTTGGGTTCGAGCTGATTTATTCATGTGGTGATTTTAAGACCCAAAATGCCAAAAATCCTAAAACCACGATAGTTTTATTGATATGTGACAAAAGCTTGTGATTTCTATCACTGACGCAAGCTATCCAATACCTTTTGAAGGCGCTTCACAGACATCGGGGTGGGAGTTTTCAACTCTTGTGCAAATAAAGCCACCCTCAACTCTTCTAATTGCCACCTAAAGTCATGCAGGCGCGAATCAATCCTTCCGCCGTAGGCCTTTTGACTTTGCAAAAGTTTTGCCCAGGGTTGAGCCAGGGATTGCCATTCTTGCAAAAGCTGTGCATCTCTGGCGGGATTGAGTCTTAATTTATCAATCCTTAATACCGCCGCTTTTAAATACCTGGGCAAATGAATCAATTGCTCATAAGGGGTATTCATGATGAATTTGGGATGAATGAGCTGTTGGATTTGTTGCGCAACATCTGCATGAGCTACCTGAGAAAGTGCTTTTAATTGCGTCATGCGTTTTTGAAGGTCTGCGTGTGCCTGTAACGCCGCTAAAGCATGTCGGGCTAACTCTTGAGCAATAAGAGCCAGCTTGGGTTTACCTTGATCTAAACGCTCTTTAAAAGTAGATGAATTGGTGGGCAAAGGCTCCATCAAACAAGATCGATCAATGGCCAAATCAATGATTTGCGTCATCAGTTCATCGGCATTACCAATGTTTAAAAACAAGAGACCCAAATCTCTGGCCCCAGGTAATTGTTTGTGCAAGGCCTTGATGGTTTCACGCATGGGAATGGCAAACAGTCTTCTTAAGCCAAATCGATGAGTTGTTCTGGCCAATTCAGGATCATCAAAAACTTCAATATCGCAATGAGTGTGCCGATCCACCAACGCAGGGTAACCGTACAAAGTTTGTTTGCCACGTTTAATCTCGAGCATTTCCGGCAACTCACCAAAATTCCATTCTTTGATATTTTCCGTTTGCAACAGAATCTGATTAGACAATGAAGTGGCTTGATTAATTGATACTGCCTCATCATCGCTGGCATTAGATGAGAGCTTGTTCGTTTGATTTGTCCCAGTTAAAGATACTTCAGCCATCTGAGAAACAGCACCGGAGGCCACCTCCTGGAAAAACTCTCTGGCCGCTTGAGCATATTCAGTCCGTAACTTGGCAAGATTACGCTCCACTTCCATCTGACGTCCATACTCATCGACCAAACGGAAATTCATCGAGCAATGCAGGGGTAAATTTTCTGGACGAAAATCTGCTCTTTGAACCTGTACTTGAGTTCGTGACTTGATGTCTGCAATCAAGGTATCTAAATAATCACCATCTCCAAATGTTTGCGATTCCACGTGACGCTCAATGAAACTTTTGGCATATTCCGGAAGAGGGACACAATGCCGTCTCAACTTCTGTGGCAAAGACTTCAAAAGCAACTGGGTTTTCTCTACAGCAAGACCAGGAACTAGCCAATCGCATCGTCTTTGATCAATTTGATTCAACAAAGCCAAAGGAACAACCATGGTCACACCATCCTTTGGGCTACCTGGTTCAAAGTGATAATTGAGCTGCAATTCAGCGCCGGCCATTTTGATTATTTTGGGATAGCGATCCACCGTAATGCCAGCTGCCTCATGGCGCATCAAATCAGATTTTTCTAATTTGAGACTAGCCACTGCGTGAGTATCTTCTTTAAGCCATGCCTCTAGGGTGTGCTTACTAAAAACAGTCTTGGGTAAATGTTGATCATAAAAAGCAAATAGCAATTCATCATCAACCAGCACGTCTTGTCGACGTGAGCGATGTTCCAATGCCTCAATTTGCTTGATGAGATTCAAGTTATGCCAGAAAAATGCATACACGGAAGCCCCCTGCTTTTGCGCCTGGGCGGCCTCTACGTGTCCAAATAAATCTGCTTCAACCAAAGCTCGCTGTATGAAAATGCGACGCGCCTCTTCTGCATCTTTGGGCGAGAATCGAATTTTGCGTCCGTGATAGATGGGTAAACCATACAAGGTGCCACGCTCATGAGCCATGACTTCACCCTGTCGCGCATCCCAAAATGGATCACTCCAGGAGCGAATGATGCGATGACTGGCGACCTTCTCAACCCATTGAGGTTCAATCTTTGCAATGGTTCTAGCAAACAAGCGACTGGTTTCAACCAGTTCTGAAGCCAAAATCCACGCACCCGCTTTTTTACCGATGGTAGATCCAGGCCAAATGTTGAGCTTGATACCGCGAGCTCCCTCATAGATACCAGGGCCATTTTTATCATCTTCAGATTTCTTGGCAATATTCCCCAATAGACCTGTTAATAAAGACAAATGAATCTGCTCAAAAGTCGCTGGTACAGTATTTTCTTTCCAACCTTGCTCGATCAGTAAGCGATGCAACTGACCATGCACATCACGCCACTCCCTCATGCGACGGGGTGAAATGAAGTGTGATTTACAGAGATTTTCAAGCTGACGATTGCTTTGCTTGTGGGTCAAGGCATTTTGATACCAATCCCATAGTTTTACAAATGACAAAAACTCTGATCGATCATCAGCGAATACCTTGTGCGCAGCATCCGCAGCTTGAGCAAATTCCATGGGGCGATCTCTAGGATCTTGAGTTGCCATGGCAGTGGCAATAATCAGAACCTCACGAAGCGCTTGCTGTTCTCTTGCAGCCAACAACATCCTTCCCACCCTAGGATCTAAAGGCAAGGCTGCCAATTGTTTTCCGATGGGGGTCAATGCACCTTGCCTGGGGCCTTCGGATTCCATTGCCCCCAATTCCTCCAAGAGCTGAACACCATCTGTAATCGCACGACCCAATGGAGGCTCAATAAAAGGAAACTCTTGAACTCGTGGCAACTTCAGGGCTCTCATTCTGAGAATGACCGCCGCCAGAGAGCTTCTTAGAATTTCAGGATCAGTAAATTTGGGGCGCGCATTGAAATCAGCTTCATCGTACAAACGAATACAAATACCATCGGCCACACGGCCACAGCGACCAGCTCTTTGATTGGCCGCCGCCTGAGAAATCGGCTCGACCTGCAATTGCTCGACTTTATTGCGATAGGAATATCTCTTCACCCTAGCCAAACCAGCATCAATCACAAACCGAATACCTGGCACTGTTAAAGAGGTTTCTGCCACGTTGGTTGCTAAAACAATTCTTCTACCACCACCTGACTGAAAAACTCTCTCCTGCTCAGCCACCGATTGACGCGCAAACAAGCTTAAGACTTCAGGATGAAAACGTTGGTTAAGAACATGATCTTTACGAATGGCCTCAGCACAATCACGTATCTCCCGCTCCCCAGGTAAAAAGACCAAAATATCGCCAGCTGACTGAGGGCCGTCTCGCCACAACTCAGCAATAGCCTCCAAAACAGCGTCTGGTATTTCTGTGGCTTCTTTTTGACCAGGCTTTAATAAGGCTTGATAACGAATTTCAACCGGATAAAGACGTCCACTGACCTCAATCACCGGTGCCAACTGGTCTTTGATTCCAAAGTGTTTGGCAAAACGTTCCGCATCAATCGTCGCCGATGTCACAATGAGTTTCAGATCGGGACGCTTGGGCAATAACTGTCGCAAGTATCCCAGTAAAAAATCAATGTTGAGACTGCGCTCATGAGCCTCATCAATAATGATCGTGTCATAGGCATTTAACAAGGGATCTCGTTGAGTTTCCGCCAGCAAAATGCCGTCCGTCATTAACTTTACAGAAGCTGATGCGCTGGTTTTATCGGCAAACCGCACCTGATAACCGACATCCTCACCCAAAGGACTGCCCAGTTCTTGAGCAATCCGTTTGGCTGTTGAGGTGGCCGCAATGCGTCGAGGTTGGGTATGCCCAATCAGCTTTTGGGTACCATTGGCACGCCCACGCCCCATCGCCAGACATATTTTGGGTAGCTGTGTGGTCTTGCCAGAACCAGTTTCTCCGCACACAATGATGACTTGGTTCTGCTCTAAAGCACGGGTGATTTTCTCCCGTTGCCCAGAGACAGGTAAGTTCTCGGGAAACTCAATTTTTAAAAGTTTGGTTATT
>CAYVBV010000008.1:8835-29476 GCA_964449745.1 uncultured Polynucleobacter sp.
TATTTTTTCTGGTTGCACCCTATAATTTTCCACTATGCCTACAAATCAAGCTCAAAATAATTTTCCCTTCGTTGCCTGGCTCCGCGACGTGGCACCCTATATCCATAGTTTTAGGGGTAAAACCTTTGTCATTGGCTTTGCTGGTGAATTGGTACAAAAAGGTGGCTTAGAGGCGCTAATTCAAGATGTGGCCATGCTTCATGCCATGGGCATGAGAATTGTATTGGTCCATGGTTCACGCCCTCAAGTTCAAGAACAGCTTGATTTAAGAAAAGTAAGCAGTCGTTATGGCACGGGCGCCATGAGCGGTTACAGAATCACTGACCCAGCTGCCCTTGAGTGTGCCAAAGAAGCTTCGGGTGAGATTCGCCTAGACATTGAAGCGGCCTTTAGCCAAGGCTTACCCAATACCCCCATGGCAGGATCGCGCATTTCAGTGATTTCAGGGAATTTCATCACAGCCAGACCGGTGGGTATTGTCGATGGCGTGGATTTCATGCACACCGGACTTGTGAGAAAAGTAGACTCTGAGTCAATCGCTCACTCGCTCGCCAATAACAAGATTGTATTGATGTCACCACTTGGATTCTCACCTACAGGACAAGCCTTCAATATTGCCTATGAAGATGTGGCGACTGCCACAGCCATGGCCGTGAAAGCTGACAAATTGATTTTCTTGACCGAGTACAACGGGATTACTGACTCAGCAGGTGAATTAATTAAAGAATTCTCCTTGCGCCAACTAGAAGATCACATCAGCGGTCTGACTTTGGCAGATGCAGATTTAAAAGTATTACTCCAAAACGCCATCAGAGCCATTAAGTCAGGGGTAAGTCGTGTTCATCTATTACCCCATGATCGTGATGGGGCCTTGCTAGAGGAATTATTCACGCACGATGGTATTAGCACCATGATTGCTGCATCGGATATTGAACATTTGCGTGAAGCCAACTTAGATGATGTTGGTGGCATTTTGCAACTGATTGAACCTCTTGAAGATGAAGGTATCTTGGTCGCTCGTGGTCGCGATGTGATTGAACGTGACATCACCCACTTCTCCGTAATTGAACACGACCGAGTATTGTTTGGTTGTGCTGCTTTATTTCCCTATTCCAACGGCGTAGGAGAATTATCCTGCTTGGCAGTTGACCCTCAAGCTCAAGAGTCTGGGGATGGCGAACGACTTCTGAAACGAATCGAAGCCAGAGCCAAAGCAGCAGGCCTGAAAAAGATTTTTGTTTTAACCACGCGGACTGAACACTGGTTCTTAAAGCGTGGCTTTGTTCGCGCCAGTGTGGATGATCTTCCCGCAGAAAGAAAAGAGCTATACAACTGGGAAAGAAAATCCATGGTTCTTATGAAAAATATTTGATACGCATATTGTTAAAGAGGTAAAAGATGGCTCGTATGATTCATTGCATTAAATTAAATAAAGAAGCGGAAGGTTTGGACTTTGCTCCTTTACCGGGAGAACTTGGCAAAAAGATTTGGCAAGAAGTATCCAAAGAGGCTTGGGCTGGTTGGTTAAAGCAACAAACCATGTTAATCAATGAAAACCGTTTGAATATGGCTGACACACGTGCTCGTCAGTACCTACTCAAACAAGTTGAAAAGTATTTTTATGGCGACGGTGCCGATGCTGTTCAGGGCTACGTCCCTGAAAATAAATAATTTAGATAATCACCATATAAAAAGGACGCTCTAGGGCGTCCTTTTTATATGGTTCTGAAGACTCAATAAGCTTGGCGCCTCACACCAGCAGATTCACCAATCAACAACACATCAGCTTTTCTTCTGGCAAACAAGCCATTACATATCACACCTGGTATTTGATTGATTTGAGACTCTAGGCCAACCGGGTCATTGATGCTCAACCCTGCAACATCCAAAATCCAAGCTTGATTGTCTGTCACAAAGGTCTCATCTGAGCCCTTCACCTTTCTTAGCGTGACAGAACCCCCTAACTTCATTAATTCACGGGTAACTTGCGCCTGGGCCATCGGAATGACTTCTACAGGCAAAGGAAATTTGCCCATCATATTCACTTGCTTACTACCGTCACAGATGCAGACAAAGGTTGTAGCTAATTGGGCCACGATTTTTTCGCGTGTTAGAGCTCCACCCCCGCCCTTGAGCATATGGCCCCTTGGGTCTATCTCATCAGCGCCATCCACATACATGGGCAAAGATTCAACAGAATTGCTATCTAAGACCAAAAAACCATGCTTTTTAAGACGGTCTGTGCTGGCCTGAGAGCTTGAAACCACTCCTGCAAAATGAGATACATGAGGCGCTAAGGCATCAATAAATAAATTGGCAGTCGATCCTGTGCCGACACCCAAAATCCCACCGGGGGCCATATTTTTTAAAACCTCATCTTTGGCCGCCTCAGCCACCATTGCTTTGAGTTGATCTTGGGTATACATAAAATTTGTTTTTGATGATGAATTAGAGCTAATTTACAGCATTCTTTGAGAAGCACTCTAAAATAAGAAAAATGAGCACATTACTAGAACAATTAAAGCAATTCACTACCGTGGTCGCCGACACAGGCGACTTTGAGCGCATGAAGGCATTTTTACCTCAAGACGCCACCACCAACCCATCTTTGATTTTAAAGGCAGCTCAATTACCCAGCTATCAATCACTCATTCATGAGGTGAAAGCAAGGTCTCAAGGCAAGCCTATGGATCAAGTGATTGATGCCTTATTGGTGGCCTTTGGTATTGAAATACTAAAAATTGTTCCAGGGCGCGTATCCACAGAAGTGGACGCCAGATTATCTTTTGATACAGCAGGAACAATTCGCAAAGCTCAAGAAATCATTGCCTTGTACGAAGCCTTCGGAATCTCTAGAAGTCGGGTTCTCATCAAAATTGCCAGCACTTGGGAGGGTATACAGGCGGCTAAAACTCTTCAATCAGAAGGCATCGCCTGCAATATGACTTTGCTCTTTAGCTTAGTGCAAGCCGCAGCCTGCGCTCAGGCCAAAGCACAGTTGATTTCACCGTTTGTGGGTCGAATTACTGACTGGCACAAAAAATCATTAGGCAATCAATGGCAAGACGACATTCATGGTGGCCCCAATGACCCAGGTGTGGTCTCGGTTAAAAACATATTTAACTATTACAAAAAGTTTGATATTCAAACTGAAGTCATGGGAGCGAGCTTCAGAAATATTGGGCAAATTATTCATTTGGCAGGTTGTGATTTATTGACCATCAGCCCTGAATTACTCGCTGAACTTCAGGTCAACTCTGGAAATCTCAAACCATCACTCATGACTGAGGAGGCCAAAAAACTAGAGATTGCTCCAATCCATAGCGATGAGACTTCCTTTAGATATCAGCTCAATCAAGATGCCATGGCAACAGAAAAACTGGCTGAAGGAATTCGCTTGTTCTGCGCTGATATCGAAAAACTAGAATTGGTTTTATCTCATTAGAACCCTAATCCAAGGGTTTAAAAGCCCTTCGATTAGCTAGACCTTAACCTTAGCCAATCGTTGACGTCTTGCTTCGTACAGACTCACGCCACTGGCCACTGAAACGTTCAGACTTTCAACACCACCCAGCATTGGGATTTTGACCAATACATCACAGGTCTCGCGCGTCAAACGGCGCATGCCTTCACCTTCCGCTCCCATGACCAAAGCAACGGGACCGGTTAAATCAACGTCATAGAGGGTTTTTTCAGTTTGATCATCCGTGCCGATCAGCCAAACTCCAGCTTCTTGAAGTTCACGCATGGTTCGAGCCAGATTAGTGACAGCAATTAATGGCATGGTTTCTGCCGCACCACTCGCCACTTTACTCACAGTTGCGTTGAGATGCGCTGAACGATCTTTAGGAACAATCACTGCATCAACCCCTGCACCATCGGCGACTCGCAAACAGGCCCCCAAATTATGAGGATCGGTAACCCCATCCAAAATGAGTAAGAGTGCTGGGCCAGTTAATGCATCTAATAATTCATCCAAAGTTTGAACTTTAGAGATGCTATCTGCAAATGCCACCACCCCTTGATGACGATCATTGCCAGCGAGAGTTCTCAAGCGCTCTGTATCAGCCTGATGCAAACGACGACCCAAAATAGGTTCGGCTGACTTAATAAAATCCTGCATGCGACGATCTCGTCTGGCGGGATCTACATAGACAGTTCTAAGAGATTCTGGATCTTGACGCAAACGCGCAATGACCGCATGAAAGCCCAAAATCATTTGTTTACCGTCACCACCCTGCTTTGATTCTCGGGAGTACTTTGAACTTTTTTCTCTATCTGACATCAACGACGACCCTTACGCACGCTCAATTCATGCCCTTTTGATTTGGCATTGCTTGATTTCTTTGGTTTCTTGCCAGCTTTTGCAGCAGCAGTTTTCTTGGCTCCTCTTCCACTACCAGCGCTGGATTTGGTAGAGACACCACCCAAGGTTGATGAGACAGTGGATCTGCGAGCCTCTTGATGAGACCCACCTCTGGCCAATGTTTTATTGGATGATTTTTTAGCAGCTGTGGCACTTTTTGATGAACGACCATTTCGATTATTCTCATAGCTAAAGCGTTCACTCGCGCCGACGCCTGCAACCCCATTGCGATCACCATTGGGCTTCACCAAACTGAATTCAATCCGACGTGCATCTAAGTCAACACGACTGACCAGCACATGCACGCGATCAGTTAAACGATACCGAATACCTGTTCGCTCACCTCTTAATTCTTGACGAGATTCATCGTATTGATAATAGTCACCGCCCAATTCACTGATATGAATCATTCCCTCAACAAACAAACTTTCAAGCTGCACAAATAAGCCAAAAGTCGCCACCCCTGTAATGGTTCCAGCATACTCTTGACCCAAGTGATCACGCATGTAATAACACTTCAACCAAGCTTCTACATCCCTTGAAGCTTCATCAGCACGTCTTTCATTGGAGGAACAATGAACCCCCAATTGAGCCCAAGCAGCCATGGCTGTCGAGGCTTCTTGTTTGGCTTTGCTACCACGAGCAGTTTTGGTGGCAGGCTTTGCTTTAGCCTCTTCATGTGATTTTTTGGCATTGGCTGCATTGACCCGTCCTGGACCACTCTTTGGCATGGCAAGGTTCAACACCACATCTCCTGGAATCGTTGGAGAGTATGTTTTTTTCGACAAAATCGCTTTGATGGCACGATGCACCAACAAATCTGGGTAACGACGAATTGGACTCGTGAAGTGTGCATAAGCCTGGTAAGCCAAGCCAAAATGGCCATAGTTGTCAGGCTGATAAACCGCCTGTTGCATCGAGCGCAACACCACAGATTGCAACATGCTGGCATCTGGTCTAGGTTTAATCTCTTCAATCAACTTAGCAAAATCTTTAGGTCTTGGTTTTTCGGAACCGCCCAAATGCAAGCCCGCAGTGCGAAGGACTTGCTTTAAGGTCATCAACTTTTCAGCAGATGGTTCAGCATGCACTCGGAACAAAGATGCATGACCATTCTTATCTAGAAAATCAGCAGCACACACGTTAGCCGCCAACATACACTCTTCAATCACACGATGCGCATCGTTTCGAACACGAGGTTCAATGCGTTCAATTTTCCCTAAAGAGTTGCTAATGATTTGAGTTTCAGTGGTTTCAAAATCGATAGCTCCACGCTTATCTCGTGCAGAACGCAATACCTTATACAAACTATATAAACGATCTAGATTCTTCTTGAGATGCTTAAATCGTGCTGCCTCAGGACCGTTGCTATTACTTAAAATTTCCCAAACAGTGTTGTAAGTAAAACGTTGCGCAGAGTGCATCACTGCCGGATAAAACTGATAAGCCTGGACTTCGCCTTCAGAATCAATCACGGCATCACAGACCATGCATAAACGATCAACTTCTGGCTTTAAAGAACATAAACCATTCGAAATTTTTTCTGGCAACATCGGAATGACTCTGCGCGGGAAATAAACCGATGTAGCACGAGTAATGGCGTCACTATCTAAAGGATGCCCAGGTTTAACGTAATGAGAAACATCAGCAATTGCCACAATTAAGCGCATGGCTTTGGATTTCCCCCAAGTCACTGGCTCACAATAGACGGCATCGTCGAAGTCTCTTGCATCCTCTCCATCAATTGTGACCAAGGGAATATCACGCAAATCAATGCGCCCCTCAAGATCTTCCTCACGAATTTCATCAGGTAAAGCATCTGCTTCTTTCATGGCCGCAGGTGAAAACTGATGAGGAACACCGTATTTGCGTACAGCAATCTCAATTTCCATTCCTGGATCATCGATCTCACCCAACACTTCCACCACCCGACCAACAGCCTGACGATAACTATCGGGGTAATCAATGATTTCAACGGAAACCACTTGGCCTAACTTAGCAGTGCCCTGACCCTTCGGAGGAATCAAAATATCATGGCCAATCCGTTTATCTTCAGGCGCACAAATCAAAACACCGTTTTCATTGAGCAAACGACCAATCACAAACTGATTGGCATGAAGAATGACCTCACTGATCTGCCCCTCAGGTCGACCTCGTCGATCGACCCCAGAAACCTTAACAATCACCTTATCGTGATGCATCACACGCGACATTTCGCGCTCATTCAAGAAAATGTCTTCACCACCATCATCAGGAATAACAAATCCAAAACCATCGCGGTGCCCCTGAACCGTGCCCTGCTTTTCAGGTAATTTTCTTGCTTTTGCCTCTGATAAAACCAAGGTTTCTTTAGTACTTTTTTTAGCCATACCCCATTGTCTTATAAGAATGTGTCATTTCAAAATAATTTATCAAATGAAAAACGGCGCCCTCATTCAAAGGCGCCGTCTTTAGTTTCTGAATCAGTAAAAACTCTTCTTAGGCTTCAAATGGGTGCTGCAAAAGAATGGTTTCATTGCGATCAGGGCCTGTAGATACCATGGCAATCGGTACACAAGCCACTTCTTCAACCCTTTTGAGGTAAGTTTGAGCTGCCTTCGGCAATTGATCCCATTGTTGGATACCCACTGTGCTTTCTGACCAACCTGGAAAAGTTTCATAAATAGGCTGACAGCGAGCAACGGCATCAGAACCACGAGGCAATACATCGAGTGTTTTACCGTCTAAATGGTAGCCCACGCACAGACGGATTTCCTTTAATCCATCCAAAACGTCTAATTTGGTCATGCAAAGACCTGTCACACCACTGATTTGAATTGAACGCTTTAGAGCAGCCGCATCCAACCAACCGGTGCGACGAGGACGCCCCGTGACTGAGCCAAATTCTTTACCCACTTCAGCCAAGCGTAAACCCACTGGGTCTTGAGCATTTGGATTAGCGTGATCATAGAGTTCACTCGGGAATGGACCTGAGCCCACACGAGTGCAATAAGCCTTTGTAATGCCCAAAACATAATGAAGACTACCTGGACCGACTCCTGAACCAGCTGCAGCATTGCCAGCCACGCAATTAGATGAAGTCACAAACGGATAGGTGCCGTGATCAATATCTAACAAAGCACCTTGAGCACCTTCAAATAGAAGATTCTTACCAGCTTTTTGAACCGCATCTAAATCACTCGAAACATCAGCCACTAATGGACGCAATTGGTCTGCATAGCTCAGCATCGTGTCTCGAACCTCTGCAAAATCCAGGGCTGGGGCATTGAAATACTGAGTCAAAACAAAATTATGGTACTCAAGGTTTTCCTTCAGCTTTTCAGCAAAAGACTCAGGGAAGAATAAATCTTGAACACGTAGCGCACGACGAGCCACTTTATCTTCATAAGCAGGGCCAATACCGCGACCAGTAGTACCAATTTTTGCATTGCCACGCTTGGCTTCACGTGCATGGTCAATGGCCACATGGTAAGGAAGGATCAACGTGGTGGCCTCTGAAATCTTGAGGCGAGAGCGTACATCGACGCCAGCCGCTTCTAACTCACCAATCTCTTTAAAAAGAGCCTCTGGAGACAGCACCACACCGTTACCGATATAGCAGGTCACGCCTGGGCGCATGATGCCTGAAGGTATTAAACGCAAAATGGTCTTTTGACCATTAATGATTAGGGTGTGACCGGCATTGTGTCCACCCTGAAAGCGAACGACTCCTTCGGCATGATCCGTTAACCAATCAACGATCTTGCCCTTACCCTCATCACCCCACTGAGTACCAATGACGACCACATTGCGACCAGACTTACTACCAGATTTCTGTACAGACATATGAACCAGGAAAAAATTAATTAGAAAAAAGTGCAAACGAGCATTTTACGCTCTTGTCTTGATGACCCACGCACCTTTTTGATTGACTAGCTCACGATCGCAACGAAACTCATCGCCATCTTGCTCGTGCCCAGGCAATAATTGGATCACTACCTCACCCTTGGCACGTAAAATATCAATCTCTTTTGATAATTCTGCATCATTAGACCATGGTGCCAAGATCGCATTTCTTCTAGAATCTTTTTTAGAAACCCTGGCTAAGGTCATGATATCTAATGAAAATCCTGTTGCAGGTCGTGAGCGTCCAAAGGCCTTGCCCACCATGTCGTAACGGCCACCGCGGGCAATTGCCCCAGGAAGACCCGCCACATATGCGGCAAACATCACCCCACTGTGATATTGATAACCCCGCAAGTCAGAGAGGTCTAAATTCAGTATTGGGGCATTTTTGAGGGCAGTAATTGCATCACATAATGACTTCAGCTGACTCAAGGCGAGCTGAACCTCAGGAGTTTTAGGCAAGGACTTTTCAGCCAAAGCCAACACCGTTTGAGGTTCACCACTTAAGCCTGCCAGAGTCAGAATCGCGTCTTTGATATCCGTGGGCCAAGCAGACAATAATTCTCTTAACCCAGGTAAATCTTTGGTCTGTAACGTGGTGTACAAAGCCTCCAAAACCTCACCTTCAGGCTTGTGATTCCCCAAAATGGCAGTTAATAGGCCAGCATGACTCATATCCAAAGTCACTTCACCCACATCTGAAAGGTGCAATACATCGTTAAGCAGCGTCTGAATCTCTAGATCTGCTTCCAAGCCCTCATGACCATATATTTCAGCACCCAGTTGGAGTTGTTCACGTGAGCTTGAACCTGCAGCGGCCAAGGTGTGAAGAATGGAACCCGCATAACAAAGACGCGTTACACCTTGACGATTAAGCAAATGAGCATCAATGCGTGCCACTTGAGGGGTCATGTCAGCCCTTAGACCCAATGTTCGACCCGACATCTGATCCACTAATTTGAAGGTTTTGAGATTCAAATCCTGCCCTGACCCTGTCAGCAATGAATCCAAGTACTCCAACATGGGGGGCATAACCAGTTCATAACCATACGACTGGAAACGATCCAACAAAATACGACGTAACTCTTCGATCTTTCTGGCCTCTGAGGGCAGAACGTCAGCGATGTTTTCAGGCAGTAACCAGCGGTTCATTATTTCGCCACCGATGGTGAAGGTGCACTGGATGGACGGCTACCCTTCATGAATTTTAAAAATTCTGAACTGGGGTCCATGACCATCAAATCTTGCTTGGTCTTAAAGCTGGCACGATACGCTTCTAGGCTTCGGTAGAACTGGGCAAATTGTGGATCACGATTGAATGCTTCACCATATAAAGCCGTGGCTCTGGCATCACCCTGACCTTTGATTTTTTGAGCATCACGATAGGCACGGGACAAAATAATGTCTCGCTGACGCTCAGCATCCGCACGAATCTTTTCAGATTCAGCGGCGCCAGTTGATCGAAGTTCATTGGCTACACGTTTACGCTCCGCCTCCATGCGTCGGAATACCGACTCACTAATTTCCGCCAACAAATCGATGCGCTTGAGCCTCACATCCACAATTTCAATACCAATGTCAGCGGCTTCTTCAGCCACTTTTTTGCGAATGCTTTGCATCACCTGTTCACGTTGCTCAGAAATCAGCTCGCGGACAGTGCGCTTCGTGAACTCTTCGTTGAGTGCAGATTTAACCAATTGATTCAATCGATCTTGCGCCATGCGCTCATCACCTCTGAAGCTGATAAAGAATTTTCGAGGTTCAACAATCCGCCACTTGACGTATGAATCTACCAAAAGGTTCTTCTTTTCTGCCGTAATAAAACGCTCAGCATCTGGTGTATCAATCGTCAATATGCGACGTTCGAAAAATTGCACACTCTGAAATGGTGGCGGCAATTTAAATTGCAAACCAGGCTCTTCAATGACTCGTTTTAATTCACCAAAGGCAAACACTGCAGCATATTGCCGCTGATCGACCACAAATACGGTCGAAGATAAAAGGCCAATCAAAATAAAGAAGCCAGCAACAAGAGGGAAAATTCGATTCATCATAATTTCTTTCTCCTATCGCTCACGGCTACGCAAACCGGATGTATCTCTGCGCTCTGGAACAGCAGCAGGGTTCACAATCGGTGAGTTAGGAGTTGTGTTTATCACTGGCGTGTTAGCCATGGTGTTTGATGTTTGAACAGCGGGTGTCGCTGAGCCAGGTCCAACCTGCTGAATTAACTTATCCAACGGTAAATAAAGCAAGCTTCCACTCTGAGAACGCTGATCGACCATCACCTTGGTGACATTATTATAAATCTCCTGCATTGCATCGATGTACATACGCTCACGAGTGACTTGTGGCGCTTTGGCATATTCCACCTGAATCAATTTAAATCTGGTGGCATCACCCTCAGCGGTAGCAACGACCTTGGCCTTATAACCTTCAGCCTCTTGCATCAAACGATCAGCCGCACCGCGCGCCTTAGGAATGATGTCGTTGGCATAAGCTTGACCTTCGTTCTTCAAACGTTCCCTATCTTGACCCGCTTTCACAGCGTCATCAAACGCCGCTTGAACTTGCTCAGGTGGTTGAACGTTTTGCACAGTGACACTGGTAACAAATATACCTGCCTTGTAGCTATCCAAAATTTTCTGGATAGAAGCATTCAAGTCAATTGCGAGCTTCTCACGGTTTTCATACAAGACGTTATCCATCTTGCTTTTACCAACAATCTCTCGCACTGCAGTTTCTGCCGCTTGCACAACTGATGCATCAGGGTCTTTATTGTTAAACAAATATTCTGAGGCATCTTTCAAACGATACTGAACCGCAAATTTCACATCAATGATGTTCTCATCCTCAGTCAACATGGATGAATCTTTCAGATTAGATGCCTTGATGAGGTTCGCACGACCCACTTCTACAGATCGAATGGATGACAAGTTCACCACTTCGTGCGTTTGAATTGGCCAAGGCATGCGCCAATTGATACCTGGGCGCGTGGTGTAACTGTATTTACCGAACTGCAAAACAACCCCTGTTTGGCCCTCTTGAATCATAAAGAAGCCACTGAATACCCAAACCACGACCGCAACTAAAACAACCACACCTGCGCCAATACCTGGCTTGATACCATCACCACCAGTACCCCTGGAGGAAGGAGGTTGATTATTGCCATTCCCGCCACCACGCTTGCCTTTGAATAAATTATTCAAACGATTGTTGAAGTCAGACCACAACTGATCTAAATCAGGTGGGCCATCTTGCTTTTGAGGCTGACGAGGTCTCTCCTCCTGACGAGGAGGATTTGAATTATTTTCATCACGACCGCGATTCGGGTCTGATTGATGATTATTGCCCCAACCGGGATCATTAACCGAAAAAATACTGAGTAATTTACGCATCGTTGGGCGAATACAGTCCTGTACGAGTATGAAAAACATCCAATGATTCCCAGCGTTTTGCTGGGGCCTGTGAAGCTAATTCCGCAACCGAAGGAAGCTCGTCTTCGGTCACCTTCATTCTATCAGTGTTCTTTGCAAAATCTGCCAATGTCTGACGCAACAAATCTAGACCAATACCTTCTTTGGCAGAAATATAAATGGCTGCAACGTTTCCATCGCGGTCATAACGCAATACAGGACCTCTTTCCATTAGTGCAGGAACCTGATCAATCTTATTAACCACAACCAACTGAGGGGTTTCATTGGCTCCAATTTCAGTGAGAACCTTATCAACCTCAATCATTTGTTGCTCACGATCAAAGCTAGAGGCATCGACCACATGCAACAGAAGGTCTGCCCTGACTGTTTCATCCAAGGTGGCTCTAAACGCCTCCACCAATTGATGAGGTAAGTCACGAATAAACCCAACCGTATCAGAAATCACAGCATTTCCAATTTCTGGTAGATACACCCTTCTTGAAGTGGTATCCAAAGTGGCAAACAACTGATCTGCTGCATAAGTACCGGCTTTGGTTAAAGCATTAAATAAGGTGGATTTACCCGCATTGGTGTATCCGACGAGAGACACAGAGAACACACCGCCCTTCTCTCTTGAACGTCGCTGCGTGGCCTGTTGCTTTTGTAGCTTCTCAAGCTCAGTTTGCAAACGCTTGGCTTTATTTTCAAGCATCCTTCGATCCAACTCCATTTGAGTCTCGCCAGGACCGCCCCGCATACCAATACCACCTTTTTGACGCTCCAAGTGACTCCAAGCCTTCACCAAGCGTGATACTTGATAACGCACATTCGCTAACTGAACCTGAGTTTTACCGACATGACTTTTTGCTCTTTGAGCAAAAATATCCAGAATAAGGCCCGTGCGATCGATCACATGGCACTTTAAATGACGCTCTAAATTACGTTGCTGAACAGGTGATAGCGCGTGGTTAAAAATGGCCAATTCAACATCATTGGCTTCCATTTGCTCCCTCAATTCAGTGGCCTTACCAGACCCCATATAGAGCGCTGGATCGGGCTTAGCTCGCTTCGCAATCATGGTCATGACTGGATGAGAACCAGCACTGGAAGCCAATAGACCTAACTCCGCCATACTGTCTGCGAAATCAGGTTTACCGCCTGGATCAATACCAATGAGAGCCGCTTTGACTGCTTGCATAGCTACTTAAGCGCTGGGAGATCCCTCGTCCGCACGGAACTCAACCGCTCTGGCTGGCACCACAGTTGAAATAGCATGCTTATAAACCATCTGCGTGACTGTATTGCGCAACAAAATCACGTACTGGTCAAACGATTCCACGTTACCTTGCAATTTGATGCCATTGACCAAGTAAATAGACACAGGAATGTGTTCTTTACGCAATGCATTTAAAAATGGGTCTTGCAAAAGTTGGCCTTTATTGTTGTTGCTGTTCATGCCTGCTCCTTCTTTCTTATTGGTTGTTTGGAGTTTTGCTTAAAAATTGTTTCACATCTGGAGTTTAACGAAGCTCTTGCATTCTCGCATTTACTTCTTCTTTTTCTTAGCTTTTTCCGAGTCGACAAAAGGGTTTTGACCCGTTCTAAATTCTAATCTCAAAGGCGTGCCTCTGAGCTTAAATGCTTCTCTAAAACGCCCTTCCAGATAGCGGCGATAGCTGTCAGTAACCCCACTCAGAGCATTGCCATGAATCACCACAATCGGAGGGTTTGATCCACCTTGATGGGCATAACGCATTTTCGGACGAGACATGCCCACTCGTTTGGGCTGCTGAAACTCTACAGCCTCTTCCAAAATACGCGTGAGTTTTGGCGTTGGAAGTTTTGACATGGCTGCTGCATAAGCTGAGTCAACATCCTTGAATAATTCTTTGATACCAAAACCTTTGATGGCGGAGATTGGATGCACATTGGCAAAATCTAAAAATCTGAGCTTTCTCGCAATGTCTGTTCTGGCACGTTCTTTTTGATAATCATCCATGCCGTCCCATTTATTGACAGCCAACACCAAGGCCCGACCAGCATCCACAATAAAACCTGCAATGTGAGCGTCTTGTTCAGAGATATCCTGCTGAGCATCCAACATCAGAATCACGACATTGGCATCTGCAATGGCTTGTAATGTTTTTACTACTGAGAACTTTTCAATCGCTTCAAATACTTTGCCACGTTTACGCAAACCAGCTGTGTCAATCATCACATATTGCTTGCCGTTTCGAGTGAATGGCACATCAATCGCATCACGCGTGGTTCCCGGCATATCAAAGGCAATCACACGCTCTTCACCAATCAGGGTGTTAATAAATGTTGACTTACCAACGTTGGGGCGACCCACCACTGCAATACGCACAGGTTTATCAGCACCCAAATCTTCCTCAGGTTCATCCGGTAAATTTAAAGCATCCAAAGCTTCTTCAATCATGGCGCGAACGCCATCACCATGAGCAGAAGAAATAGCCACCGGCTCACCTAAACCAAGCTCATAGAAGTCAGCTGTGACAGTGGCATGCGACATACCTTCTGCTTTGTTCACAGCCAAAATGACCGGACGACCTGTTTTACGCAAGAAGTCGGCAATGACACGATCCTGAGGTGCCATGCCCAAACGGGCATCCACCAAGAAAATCACCACATCAGCTTCAACCACGGCTTGCTTGGTCTGCTTGGCCATCTCAGCCAAAATTCCGGTTTTAGCGACTGGCTCAAAACCTCCTGTATCAATACAGATAAATTCTCGATCGCCCACACGACCATTGCCATAATGGCGATCACGAGTTAAACCTGAAAAATCAGCCACCAAGGCATCACGTGATCGCGTGAGGCGATTGAATAAAGTGGATTTGCCAACGTTTGGACGTCCGACAATGGCAATGACTGGTTTCATAAAATATTTAACTCTCTACCCGGTTGAAAGTCATCCAGATGATGACTTTCCCATTTTTAATTCTTGTGATTCTTTTGATAGGGTCTTTCAATGCTGGCTTAGTTTGGTCTATAGGCAGACAATGAGCCGCCACGCGTCTGAACAATCAATAAACCACTGGCCACAATTGGGGCAGCACCAATGGCACTGCTATCAACTCTGACACGAGCAATGGCTTGACCGCTGGCCTGATCTAAAAAGTGCAAATAACCCTGCTTATCACCCATCACCAAGACTCGCCCCACTGCCAAAGGCTCCCCCACATCGCGCCATGTCATGCTCTCATTGCGCCACACTTCGACACCATCTGCGGCTCGATAGGCAACCACATGAGACTTTTCATCTGCAGCAAATACAAAATCTTGCGACTGAGCTGTACCTGTATGGCTAGAAAAATCTTTAGCCCAAGTCAGAGTCCCTGTATTGAGGTCTCCACAAGCAATACGACCCTGATATGCCACCGCACACAAGCGACGACCTAATAAAGTTGGTCTTGCAGAAACATCGGTCATGCGCTCGATTTCAGAAAATCCCTTAGGATAAGACAAAGAAGCTTCCCACAACACATTACCTGTTGATAGGCCCATCACCCCAATTTTGCCTCCTGAAAACCCCGTGACAAAAGCATCTGCGGCAACGGGCACCATAGCAAAACTGGTTCTCAATGCCAACGCTGTTTGAGGACGCACATAGGACCAGCGACGCTTACCTGTCTTGGCATCTAGCCCAATGAAACGGTTATCAATCGTGCGAATAACGGCAACACCTCCAAGCACTAAAGGCTCAGTGAGAACTTCACCACCGACTTTTTCTTCCCAAATTTTTTGACCATTTTGGTCAAAAGCAAAAACGCTACCCTTGGTAGAGCCCACCACAACCACATTGCCATCACTGCCTGGCCCTGAAGAGATTTCAGATGGCGCTTTAACTTCCCAAACTTTTTTACCAGTCAATACTTCAATTTTTGACACCATGCCATTACCTGCAGAAGTGTACAAATAATCACCAGCTAAGACTGGTCGCATGACAAAGGTATCCGACTTACCAACACTGGTAGACCACACAGAAGTGACCGAAATTTTTTCTTCTAGCTTTGTTAAAGAAGCAGGCTCACGTTTTTTAGTGCTAGAACAAGCTGCTAAAAAGCTAAGTGCCAATACAACAGTTGCAGTGCGTGAAAACAAGCGAGTCATCAACGGCCCCCTACAGCATCTAATTTAATTTTTAATAAACGTTTTGCTTCATCAGCAGCGTCTGGATTTTTAGCCAACTTATCCCAAGCTTGTTGATAAAACTGACGTGCCTCAAGCGTTTTTTGCTGCGCCAACTGCACATCACCACGACGCTCTAACATCAAAGGTACAAATGCATCCGATACGCTTGCAGCTGCAGCTTTTTCAGCGTCGGAAAATTTAGCTTGATCAATTAACAAAGAAACCAATCGCGCTCTAGCTAGATCGCGATGAGCCACTGATTTGGCATCCTCCATCGTCTTACGCAAGTGTTTTTCAGCATTAGCCAAATCACCTGCTGCATTGGCCACCTGAGCAGCCACCAAACCAGCCATGCCCGCATAGCTACTTGAGCCATATTGATCTTGAATATCACCTGCCACTCTCAATACGGCTGGCACGTCTTGCTTTTGTGCCGACACCAATAGAGCGTCATAGAGTTTTGTCGCACCCAATGCCAAACGGTTTTGCCACCAATTCCAGCCAGTAAAACTCAAATACGCCATCAGAATGATCAGCAAAGCAGCCATCAACCATTTGCCGTACTGCTTCCACCAGGCTTTTAGCTCTGCGAGTTGTTCTTGTTCTTCTAAATTGAAATGCATAGTTATCTCTGTTTGCTCTTTATCTAATTTCAGCCAGCATTAATGCTCTTAGTTAATCGGAGGAACTCACCAATTGATTGATCACCTCGTCAACCAAACCTTCTAATGAGACAGTCATTTGTTGACCATCACGACGTAAATCTTTTAATTGTGCTTGACCTGCTGCCAACTCATCAGGACCAATGATAATCGCATATGCTGCACCACTGGCATCTGCTTTTTTCATCATCGATTTAAAACTTGATGCCAAGCCATCAGGTGAACAATGCAATATGACTTCGATTCCAGCACTGCGCAAACGCTCTGCAGCAACCAAAGCAGGCTCCAAAGTTTCCCCAGCCTGATGTAAGACATACACATCACATCCAGACTCCAGATCAACATCCAAACCTTGCTCTTTCATCAGTTCAATCACGCGCTCCATACCCATGGCCCAACCACAAGCTGGCGCAGGCTTACCCCCCATTTGTTCAATCAAGGGATCATAGCGACCACCACCGGCCACAGTTCCTTGTGAGCCCAATTGAGTGGTCACCCATTCAAACACTGTTAAGTTGTAATAATCCAAACCACGAACCAGGCGAGGATTAATCTTGAAGGGCAAATTATTGGCCTTGAGAAGTCGCTGAACCCCCTCAAAATGCTTCAAAGATTCCTCACCCAAAAAGTTCAAAATTTGTGGGGCTGATTGGACGATTGCTTGCATGGCTGGATTTTTACTATCCAAAATACGCAGAGGATTCGTCAAGAGACGTCTTTTTGCATCCTCATCTAAATCTGACTCATGCTTTTTGAAGTGCTCAATCAAGGCCTGACGATGAGCAGCTCGTTCATTGGCCTGTCCTAAAGAATTCAATTCCAATTGAATGCCCGTCAAACCCAAGTCGTCCCAAAGGCGCTGACACATCAGAATAATTTCAGCATCAATGTCAGGACCAGCAAAACCTAAGGCCTCAATCCCTAATTGATGAAACTGACGATAACGTCCACGTTGAGGACGCTCATGACGAAACATGGGGCCTGTATACCAAAGACGTTTGGGACCTTCATACAAAAGATTGTGTTCAATCACAGCGCGAACCGCTGCCGCAGTTCCCTCAGGACGAAGCGTCAATTGCTCTCCATTGAGACTGTCTTCAAAGGAATACATTTCCTTTTCAACAATATCGGTGACTTCACCAATACCTCTTTTGAACAATGCGGTTTGCTCAACAATTGGCGTTCGAATTTGCTGATAACCATAAGATCTGACCAAACTCTGAATAGATTGTTCAAGATGAGCCCAAAGTGGTGCCTCTTGTGGCAGCAAATCGTTCATGCCACGAACACCAGTCAGTTTGGTTTGTTTTTGTTGACTCATTGTTTACTCGTTCACTTTAGCAATTTCATTCTGCGCGGTATGTCTTTTTGACATACTCATCCACAATACCTTGGAATTCTTGAGCAATGTTGTCACCTCTTAGGGTCTTCACTTTGACACCATCGACAAAAACTGGTGCTGCAGGTGATTCCCCTGTTCCAGGTAAAGAAATACCAATATTGGCATGCTTACTCTCACCAGGACCATTCACAATACAACCCATCACCGCCACATTCATTGATTCAACGCCCGGATGGCTTTTTTTCCAAATGGGCATTTGATGACGCAAGTAACTTTGTATTTGCGAGGCCAACTCTTGGAAGTAAGTGCTGGTCGTTCTACCGCAACCAGGGCAAGCAATCACCATGGGAGTGAAATGTCGCAAACCCATGGTTTGCAAAATTTCCTGAGCCACAATCACCTCATTCTCGCGAGGCGCTCCTGGTTCTGGAGTGAGAGAAATACGAATGGTGTCACCAATTCCTTCTTGCAATAGAACGGATAAGGCAGCGGTTGATGCCACAATTCCTTTACTGCCCATGCCAGCCTCAGTCAAACCCAAATGCAATGGGTAGTCACAACGCTTGGCAAGATCTCGATAGACAGCAATTAGATCTTGCACGGCACTCACCTTACAAGATAAGGTAATTTGATGCCCGGGCAAACCCAACTCTTCAGCGCGTGCAGCAGACTGAAGCGCTGACTGAATCAAAGCCTCCGCCATGACTTCACGCAATTCTTTGGGATTGGCCAATGAGGCATTTTGGTCCAACAACTTGGCCAGTAAATCTTGGTCTAGACTTCCCCAATTCACCCCAATCCGAATTGGTTTTTGATATTGGCAAGCCATTTCAATCATTTGCGAGAACTGCACATCTCGCTTGGCACCTTGTCCCACATTACCCGGATTGATGCGATATTTAGATAAAGCTTTGGCACAGTCTGGATATTCTTTTAAAAGAGTATGCCCGTTGTAATGAAAATCGCCCACCAAGGGAACATAGACTTCCATTTTGTCTAACTGTTCGCGAATCGCAGGAACCGCCGCAGCAGCAGCTGGTGTATCAACAGTAATGCGCACCAATTCTGAACCGGCGCGAGCCAACTCCTTTACCTGAATCGCTGTCGAAATTGCATCGGCGGTATCTGTATTGGTCATTGATTGAACCCGCACTGGCGCATCACCGCCCACGGTCACACAATGCCCGGCCCACTCAAGGACAGACTGACGACTCTTGCGACGTTGAATCATCGATGAGGAAGTTACGCTCATGATTGAGAAATTCCCTTATCAAATTTCACGACTTGCATACGCCCTCTCACATTCGTGCGATCTTTTACATCGCCGGCCAATTGACCGCAGGCCGCAGCAATATCGTCCCCACGCGTTTTGCGCACAGTTGTGATGATGCCTGCATCCATCAATCGTTTCGCAAAATCTTGAACGCGTGCAGGGTGCGATTTTTTCAACCCTGAATCTGGGAAAGGATTAAACGGAATTAGATTCAGTTTGCAAGGAATTTTCTTCAGTAAATCAACTAACTCTTTGGCATGCTGATCGGAATCATTCACCCCGTCCAACATGCAATATTCAAAAGTTAAGAAGTCTCTAGGCGCAAAAGGCAAATAACGCATACATGCCGCCATCAACTCCTTAAGAGGGTATTTCTTGTTGATTGGTACCAGCTGATCTCTAAGTGCATCGTTGGGAGCATGCAAAGAAACTGCCAACGCGACTGGTAGATCATTGGCCAACCGATCCATCATGGGCACCACCCCAGAAGTTGAAAGAGTCACGCGTCTTCTAGAAAGTCCGTAGGCGTTGTCACTTAACATCAAACGCATGGCGCCCACCACAGGTTCATAGTTCAGCAAGGGTTCACCCATACCCATCATGACCACATTAGAAATCACACGACCCTCATGCTCATCGATCACAGTGCCATCGTAGCCATCAATGCGCTTAATGGCTCCAGGTTCTTTACGCAAGGTATGCTCGGCCATCCAAAGCTGACCGATGATTTCACCCAAAGTTAAATTTCTCGAAAAACCTTGTTTACCAGTAGAACAAAAACTGCAATTAACGGCACAACCTGCCTGGGAAGAAATGCACAGGGTACCTCGATCATCTTCAGGAATGTAGACCATCTCAACGGCATTACCATCAGCGACGTCCAAGAGCCACTTGCGGGTGCCATCAGAGGCGAGTTGATCACTGATAATGGGTAAAGCAGAAACACAAGCTTTTTCAGCGAGTGTGGCGCGGAACGATTTGGCCAAATCACTCATTTGAGCAATATCGGACTCGCCGCGCTGATGAACCCAACGCATCAACTGTTTCGCACGAAACGGTTTCTCCTGAAGGGAGGCGATGTATTCGCCGAGTCCCTCAGGATCGAAATTCAATAGGTTGATGCGTGAGTCAATCAAAGGATGTTATTAACGTGCAAAAATTTGCATGCCTGGGAAGAAGAAAGCAACTTCCACAGCAGCTGTTTCAGGAGCATCAGAGCCGTGCACAGCGTTGGCATCAATGCTGTCAGCAAAATCAGCACGAATCGTGCCTTTGTCTGCTTTCTTAGGATCAGTCGCACCCATCAATTCACGATTTTTAGCAATCGCATTCTCGCCTTGCAAAGCTTGAATCATGACAGGACCAGAAATCATGAAATCAACCAAGTCTTTGAAGAAAGGACGCTCTTTGTGAACAGCATAGAACTGCTCAGCTTCTTGACGTGAAAGATGCGCCATTTTTGCAGCAACCACTTTCAAGCCAGCAGCTTCAAAACGAGCGTAAATTTGACCAATAACGTTCTTAGCTACTGCATCAGGTTTG
>CAYVBV010000009.1:0-28836 GCA_964449745.1 uncultured Polynucleobacter sp.
TTCTCCGGAACCGCCGCCTTGTTAAGGGATATAGACCCAAGCGTTATCCTAGAGTCGCAGCCTCCAGTAGTGCCTGCTAACCCAAACGAGGGTGAACTGCAAGCTCCTACTATTGAAGGAATCCCAGCGGGAGTACTACTTGACCCTAACGACGGAATGTACTATACAGAAGACAGGGCATTTCAATATCTGGTTAGCCAGAATACTTACATCGAATTGGCGACTGGGAATGTTTACGCCGCGTCTTTAGAGGACGGTAGCGTAGACATAGGCTCAGGTCCAATAGGAACAGTAATACAAGAAGGAGTATCAAACTAATGGCAGCCTTAACCGTAGCGGCGAAGAAAGAGCGAAACGCTCGTATACTTAGTTTTCTTGTACTCGGAGCACTAGTTGCATCAGCGACTAGCTACGTAATTGCACCTAGGTTCCAAGAGCCTGTAGCAATTGCGGACGCAGCCAATTCTAGCTTAGGTAATAAAATTCTTATTAATGAAAGACTCTCCCTACTTTCGGCACAAGAGGCAAGCTCCGACATTGCGAAGGCAAATCTTCTAGAACTACAAACTCAATTTCCTAGTAATACCGAAACAGCTTCTTTTGAACAAGCAATAAACGAAGCTATCTTATCCGTAGGATTATCTCCTGATGCTTTCCTAGATATCACTATTCAGCAAGAATTTGTGTCTATAGCAGATCCTAAGCTTGCAATAGACCCTAAAACCCCACCTGTTGCTGAGGGAACAGAGCCATCGATGTATCATAAGCCCTTTACCGTAATGTTCGCAGGAGACCCAGGAAGACTAATCGCACTTCTCGACGCAATAGTTAATCTTGACAGAGTTGTGGTAGTTGATAAATTCTTGTTGGATTTTGATGAGAGAGAAGGGGTAACTATCATGACAGTTGATGGAAGAATCTTCCTTATGCCTAACGCTTTCGATTCTGAGACAGAAGCAGTGGACTTAGAAGAGGTAGAGAGCCTCAACCCTTCCGGCGAGGAAATCCCGTTGGATGACCAAAGTGGTACTGAGATTACGCCTGAAACGCCACTGCCTACCGCAGAAGAAGAGACAACACAGCCATAGTAAAGAAGTTTCGGTATTTGTATAACAAAGCTGATTCTAGCTGTATAAAGATTTTAGAACTTTAAGAAATACTTTTTAAGGCTTTTTGCATTCTCTGGTCCGACAGCCCAAAGCATAGATTTTCTAATTTCTCGTGCTGCTTGACGTGGATTTGATGGTAGTGATTCTAGCATATCTATTGATGCTACTGCTAGAGCCCATCTGATAGCGGCTAGAGAGTATGTTGAATCTCCTTGTTCCAAAGATTGTGAAATAAGCCATGATTCAAAAACTGCTAGGTCTCCATTATAAAGAGATACTGTAGCTCTTGCTAGTTCTTTATTCTCAATGTATTCAATAGTCTCGGCGTAATAATTAGCGGCTAGGTCTTGCTTACTCTGAATAAAACTATAAGGCTCAATTGATTCGTATTTTAAATGTCCTAAAGAGTTTTCTAGGGCTTTTTTAGAGATCCTTGTTTTGCCAAAGTCTTCGAGGCTAGAGAAATACTCTGCAACTTTATCTGTATCTAGGGTAGAAGCCTCAATAAGCTCTTTTCTGAAAGAATTAATAAGCGTCTTAATAGTTTTGGCGGAAACATTTTCAACCATCGCGATTGAGCTTTGTATCGCTTTATCAATCTCCTCTATAGAAATTGCTAAGTCCTGGTCGTATTCCTTAAACATGAATAGCTTATAAGTAGAAGCATCGGCAAGTATCTGAGCATGCAATGCTAGCCATGTGTCATTTACTTCTAGTGCCCTTACAGCTAAACCTTCGTAAGATAACTTTTTTTGCGAATTATCTTTAATTTTAACACTCTCCACTTATTTGCTCCTTGCAGATATGATACTCTATCGGCACTATTGCTGGTCCATCATTCTAGTTACCAATGCAGCTATTTCTGAACGCTCAGATTTATGCAAAGTTACATGTGCGAAGAGGTTCTCACCCTTGAGCCTCTCAATCACCGCCGCAATGCCGTCGTGTCTCCCTACATGGAGGTTATCGCGCTGTGCTACGTCGTGGGTGAGAAATACCCTTGTATTTTCTCCAGAGCGAGATAACGCAGTGAGTAGTACATTCCATTCTAGGTTTTGTGCCTCATCAATGATGACAATAGTGTCATTAAAAGTTCTACCTCTAATGTGGGTTAAAGGAAGTACTTCTATGACGTCTCTTGCAATTATTTCTTCCATCGCATTTTTAGAGCAGAAGGCTCCTAGTGCATCAAAGGTTGCAGCAGCCCAAGGAGTAAACTTCTCTTCTTGTGTGCCTGGTAGATAGCCAAGTTCTTGTCCGCCTACAGCGTATAGGGGTCGGAAAACCATTATCTTACTGTGAGTTCCTCTTTCAACTACGGCTTCTAATCCAGCCGCTAGTGCTAGCAATGATTTACCTGTACCACCAGGTCCACCTAGTGAGACAATTCCGATTCTCTCGTCTAATAGATGAGCCAACGCTACTCTTTGCTCGGCAGAGCGTCCTCTTGCTCCAAAAGCTTGCATGTCGCCGTTTACAAGTACTAGTTTGTTGTTGTTTACATATCTCGCAAGAGCGTGCGAGGTACCTTCATGAATTACAAATCCAGTATTAATAGGGTGAGACTTTATTTCTTCTAGGACCCTTTCGTCCTCTATCTCGTCTAGGGAAAGAGCATGTCTTGCATACAAATCGCCTACAAGACCTCCATAAGAATCTATGTTAACTATACCTGTATATCCGCTATCAGGCATCTGGTGATTTGTGTAGTCTTCAGCTCTGACTCCCAACACGGCAGAAGCGAGTAATCTCATTGGTAGGTCTTTGCTAACCAATGTAACATCTTTACCTTCCGAGGCTAGGGCTGCAGCCACAGTCAGAATTCGAGTGTCGTGGGAAGGGTCATTTTTCAAAACCAGCGGCAGGTTAGCCCTATCAGAGTGGTTTGTCTCAATTCTCAGGGTTCCACCAAGCTCATTTATCTCGACACCCTTTTGGAGCTCTCCTGGTGCCGAACCAGTGGCAATTCTCAAAGCTTCAAGAGCTCTAAGTGCGTTCCTCGCTGACCAGCCCAGCTCAGGGTCGTTTCTTTTGGATTCTAATTCTTTAACAACAACCAGGGGCAACACCACCTCGTGTTCTTGGAATCCGTAAATTGATTTGGGGTTTGAGAGAAGAACGGAAGTATCCAGAACAAATGTGCGCATTAACAGCCTTTCTAGTAGGTGGTCTATATTAAGTTGTACGATGTCATGCTGACATTATATAAATCGGCTTCTTGGAGTTTATAAACTCTAATCTCCATTAATTATTTTCATTATTCGGTATTGATTTTCTTTCTTTACCCAATAATAATTAGCTATATGGTACGTCAAAGCAAGCAATAAAACAGTTGTTAACAAGAATAATACTGAGGCATAAATACCACCAGTTGCCGCTAAGACAAAGGAGCCTGTAACCATGGCAATTCCACCAATCAGGATAATATAGCCTAAAGAAACCAAAGGAGGGACTAAGGTATCGCCTCTTCCTTCCAGCCTAGCCCTAAATGGTCTCCTTACCGCCATTAGAATGGCGATAGCGGGCAGCAATGCGGAAGTGAGAATAGAGACGCTAAGATACTCTGTAAACGCGTTAGAATCGATTCTACCGCCGTATAGTAGCCCTAGAAGAACTGGCAAGCTACAAACAATTGATAAGGTAAAAGCATAAATTAAGGACGCACCTGGAATAGCCTTATATTTCTCTTTATCTCCTGCCAATACTAATATCCCGCCACCCAATAAACCGAATACGTTTATAAGCCAACTTAAGGAGATAATAGCAGGAATAGATATCAACAAACCTATAATTGAGATTTCTTCTGGAATGACAAAGAACGCTGAAGCAGAAGACAATATCATTACTATTAATATAGTGCGTCGTATTTCTCTGGTTCTCCAAACCGCTGTGTGTATTATTGAAGCAAGTACCGCCAAGCGTGTTTTGGCTTTGCCTATGAATGAAACCTTAAAGCTAGCAGCTTTATTCTCTGATGGGTAGCTTCTACTGACAACAAGACTTGCTAATGAAGTACCAAAATAAATTAGAGATAGCGAAATGGCTATAATAGCTATAAGCGAAGTAGCGATAGTCGGGACATCTATTGCAGCTAACCTTGTGAACCACACTCCATAAAGGTTACCAATTTGCAATCTAACAACTTCTTGTGCAATAACTAGCAAGAGCGAAGCAAGAACAATTAACGAGAATAGCAGAGTTCTAACAAATCCAATTTTCTGAACTAAATATTCCCTAACCCATCCCAAGAAAGTAGATACTATTGAACCCATTATCCATAGGAGGGAGAACATAATAATACTTGGTGCTCTATTGCCTTCAATGGAAAATAGGCTAGCAATGCCAAATCCAATTATGAGCTGCAAGATGCTAACAGCGGATATCATATTAAGTATTAAAGAGTTGAAAAATCTGTAGCCTCTGGGCAGACCCAAAGAAACGCTTTCATCTTCTGATATTATACTTAATGCTGCGGTTCCTATTAATGGAGAAAATATAATATAAGACAAAAAAGCCAGTATGCCAATTGTTCCTGCAAAAGAGTAGTCGGAATTGCCAAATGCCTTCATTATTTCTAAGGCAGTAGGCAGACTATCTTGCTCAACTTGCGGATTAGTTATCAGTGTATATGCAATAAAGCCCACATTAATACTGAATATAAGAGAACCATAAAAGAATAGTGCAATAACAATAAGAATAGCTTTGAGAAAATACGATCTTATTGCGTGGCTTTTTGAGGCGAGTACGGCGTTTGAAGCTTTAAAAGCAGCATTAACCTGCGATAGAGTTAACATCGTTATCCGCCTTCAGTAAAGAAGTATAAATGCTTTGAGCGTTGGGGCTTCTGAAATCAGAGGAGTTAGTCTCATGTAGAATTTTCCCTTTATTCATAATAAGAATTCTATCTGTGCTTTCTGCAAGCAGCGAAAGCAGGTGGGTAGATAAGATAACGCCTAATCCAGATTCCTTGGCTTTCTTAACAATAGTTTGTATAGCTTCGACGCCCAATGGGTCAACTCCATCAAACGGCTCGTCCAGAATTAGAAGTTTTTGAGCATTTAGTGCTGCGATAGAAACAGCAAGCCTTCTCGCCATGCCATGGCTAAACCCTCCAGAAACATTATTAAGATGTTCTGATAGCCCCATCTGTTCAATAATGTCTAGTGCTAGCTCTTCAGGTATACTTCTTGCTTTGTTTTTCATTATGATTTGTAAATGTTCATAAACTGTCGCTTGACGAATGAGCCCTCCAGTATCAGGGCAGTATCCTATAAGTTCTCTTGCATATTCTTTATCAGAGCCTATGTCTGAGACAAATTTTCCGCAAACCTCAATTCTACCTGCCGAGATAGGCAGGAGTCCAGCGATTGCTTTCAGGGTAGAAGATTTACCAGCTCCATTACCACCTAGTATTCCTAGCACTTCACCTTCCCCGACACCAAAGGATATTGATGCAACCGCAGGAGTTGGAGTTTTGGGGTATTGTATAGTTAGAGAATCTACATTTAATATTTGAATCCGGCTCATATATCGTTATATCGGCTTATAATAAAACGACAGGATTGCACATATATTGACTGGAGCTATCGAGCCTCAGCGGGGCAACGGGGCCGGAGGTTGAAATTCCCGCTAGGCTAGGAGGTTGGAGCCTACATCCTATCGAAGATCTCTCCACAGGTGCAATCCTGTCGCTAACAATTCTATCGGCGGGATTTAATAATTATTGTAATTATTTTAGCAAATTTGAAACTGGAAAAGTGAATACCTCAGGAGCGACACCATTGTTCTGGTAGGCGTCCCATTCTTCTTGCAAAACAATTCCAACTACAAGTTCATCTTTGTCGTTAGTGTAGGGATCAGTAAAGATCTTAACATTTTCTATAATTTTGTTTTGGAGAGACACCTTAGCAGTTGCACCGATTCTAATCCAGTTAGTCGCTACTTCCATTGCGGCGGGCTTCAAAATTTTTCCATCCATTGTGATGGGAGCAACAACCATAGCCGCATCTGACTCTTTTCTACGCGAAGAAGGCTTAAAGCTAGACTGTGCATTGTATTCAATAATTGCCATGTTTGCAGGACTAATAAGAGCCATACCTGGGGCTACCAAGTATTCTACCATGTCGGAACTCACAAGGCTAATTGTAGCAGAAGGAGACTTAGCATCTAGTCTATCGAATGCAGCAAAAGATTTGCTGAGGTTTTCGATTTTGCTCTCGCGTGCACCATGTACTACAATACCTAGAGACACTTCGTCAATTCTAATCTTCAAAGCCTTGGCTACCACAGACCTCTGAGAGACTAAGTTGCTTGCAACCTGAGCAATGTCGACTCCTGGGACAATAAGACCAGCTGATGCTGTCTCTAGGATTTCGCCTGTTACTCCAATAGAAGCGAGAACAAAAACGCCAGCAGGACCAACTACCACGTGAGGAATTGCACCGCTCTCTTTAACGCTTACGTCATGAAAAACAGTGTAGTTCTCGTCTAGCACCTCTGCTAGCTTGTGTGCGGTTTTACGCTCAGAAGAGGAGAGCACCTTTTTGTAATCAGATGCGGAAAGCTCAAGAGGGTTTGAGTAAGAAGAATCGTTTGACTTCTTAAACTTATTAACAATAACTTTAACTCCAGTAGTAATCCAACTGAATACTCCACAACCGTAAGCAACAGCAAGAAGCATAGTGATCCGAGCCGCGTTGATTGAGTTTGCACCAGAGAACTGTGCAACTGCTAGACCTACCGCAGAAGAAGAAACGAAAGCAATTGCAAGAATTTTCCAAGGAGCCATTTTTCCATATCGCAGGCTCAACCAGCCAGCAAGTAAAGCAGCAGTAAATAGCGAAACTCCCGCTTCTACCGCAAAGACAAGCTGAGCCTGCGATACAGATGCAAGCATTATTCCACCGAGAGGTACAGAGATGATAGCATATGCAGCTAGGATGAGAATAGTAGCCCATGTGCCTCTATTGAAAAACAGCGAAGCAAGAAATAGGATAAGACCAGCAATCAGTGCTCCTCCAAGTAGAGGGTTGATACCGATGGCGAGAGATGAGAGTGCGCCGAGGATACTTCCTACTACAAAAATAATAGTCTTCTTACCCCAAGACAGATTATCGTACATCTGCTTTAGGGCATTGTTACTATTGGCTGACGAACCTGGTCTACCATAGACCTTGGCTCCTCTGTTTTTCTTCAAGTTTCTCATCTCTTGTTTTCCTAAAATGTCGGTGGTGCATGCTATTTTTATAACACTTGGAAAAGCGTTATAACTATACGGTGCCACGCGGGGCATAGGCAAACGGATTTCCTACGTCCAAAAATGTCGTACCCTATTCAAAGTTGATATCAATAGCTTGCCAATTTTCGAAGTCATACGTTCTTTCTAGCACTACTTCAAAAGTAGTCGGAAGTGTTGATTTTACTGGGTTTCTGGCACTATCGAGATATTCTACTGTCACAATTATTACAACGTCAGAAGCCCCTATTTTAGGGCTAACTACGACATCTAAAATTTCTGGAAAAATTTGTAGTTTTTTGTCAAAAACCTCATTCCAGTCCTCTTTCGCATAAAATGAGCTAAACCTTCCTAAGAGGTCAGAAGATACCATAGGTCGGAGAATCGCTAACCGATCTTGTGGTCCAATTTCATAGTTAATCTCAAAGCCAAAAGCTACAACTGCCATAGCAGCATCGGCAGCTGCATCTAGAAGAAGCTGGTCCATATTGTCTGCTTGAACTATATCTTGTTCTTCGCTATTTGCAATTTCCCGCTCTTCTTCAGTAGGCACTACAACTTGAGGAGCACCAGGAGCCACAAGTGGAGTTGTATTATTTGAATTTCTTGTGTCGCTTTGGAGATTTGAAATTAAGAAAGAACTAGCTGCTAGAACCATAAAAGCTAAGATTATTATAAAACCTTTGTTTTCTTTTAAGACTCTAATTAGTACTGGAATCATAATGCACTCCCAGGTTCTTCGCCGAAAAAGACAGGCGGAGCCCATCCTAAGTATTTATAATTAACCATATCGTACCAATCTGCATAATAAATATAGACGTTTGAGCCGTATTCTCCTCCTGCATTAGTGACTACCATTCCATTGCCAATATAAGTAGCGACGTGACCAAACGGTCTCCCAGTTTCCCAAAATAGTAATGCTCCCAGTGGAGGCTCTTTATCTCCGCGAACGGCAATACCTTGTGCCACTGCTGTTTGCCAGTGCGTCATAGCAGATAGATATCCTGATGCTTCTTCATAACCCCAAATGTCACCCGCCAGGTGGTCACACTTGTTAAAACATTTTCCATCTTGGCATATGCTTAGTGCGTCTCCAACGCTACTAAAGGCACGACTTACTGCTTTATATGTATTAGGGAATACGACTTCTCCGCCCCCAAAAGTTATTTCCCCTGAGTAATCGTTTATATAATATTCTAAAGAAGTTGGTATCTTGGGAGCCTCAGACAAAATAACATCGCTGCTTCGCAAGGTATCCTTCGACATAGTATTACTAAGGTCATCTGAAGCGGGCTCAAAAGAAAGGGGAACCACTATCTTAGATGTTTCAGATACCGTAGTATTCAGGGTAATTGGCTTTGACATTGGCATAAGGACAACTAATGCTAAAGTGCCTAGCATAGCAAGCGATGATATCGCAACTTTTACTTTATCTAACATTTCTTCGCTCCAAAAGAAAATTTATTTAAGAGCTGTTCCAGGCTCTTCATTAAAGAATATCGGAGGTGCCCACCCTAGATATGGCGAACCCCAGCTATTCTCGAATAAGTCTGCCCCCACCTGATATACGTTAGCCCCGTTTGGACCATTGGATAAATTGCTAACGACCATTCCATTGCCAACATAAGTGGCGACGTGACCATAAGGTCCAGTATCCCAGAACAATAAAGCCCCAATAGGAGGAACTCTGTTCCCTGGACGTGCTACACCTGTTGCAAGAGCACGATACCAGTGTATCTTTGCAGTTGCATAGCCTGATGCCTCGGCATAGCCCCAAATATCACCAGCAAGATGGTCGCACTTACGATAACACATACCGTCGGAACAAGCTAAGCCAGCGTTACCCACATAAAGAGCCGCACGAGCTAACGCTTTATCCGTGTTCGGGTAGAGAACTGGTCCATCGAAGAAAGTACGCTCTTCCGGTGGGGCTAAACGATATGTGCCTATTCCATAATAAATAGAGCTATTAATATTAGATAAAAGAAAGTCCTGCATTTCTTCCGCATATTCAGTTTTCCAAGTAGGGTGCTCATTTATTAGGGTAAGCAAACTTGAAATAGACTTTGGTGCCTGTCCCGAATATACTACTGTTGCATAAGTATTAGGTCTGCTTCCTTGCCATATTGTGCCTTCATCATCTCCAGTAGCTTCGCTTTCATCTATTTGTGGAGTGTCTGCACCAGAAGGAGGCTTAACTTCTTCTCCATTGGATGGACGTTTGTAAACGCCATTTCTACTTTCCCTAGCGAGCTTAGCGGCATCCCAAGCAGCAAGGTCTTCCCATCCGGAGCGAGATAGCTTGGGATGTGTCTTGAAAGCATCATAGAATAGTGCCGCAGAATTATTAGTATCTTCTAGATAGGCAATAGCTTTTTCGAGCCTTTCGGGGTCATCATATCCTTCTTCTCCGAAAGCAATGCCATCCCAGAATTGAGGAGCCCATTCAAATGGAGCCATACCAAATACGCCTACTGGAGTGAAAGGAGTAGGGTTAGAATCTCTTACTTTTTCAAGGTTGCTAGCTGCTAATGCGGCGATAATTCCGACAAGTGCTCCGTCTGGACCATAACCTTTGTCGAAAGCCGTTTGAATGATTATGTTTGCTTCTGCTTTTTGTGCGGGGTCAGTGATTGGCAAGCCTCCACCATTAGGGTCAATTGCTCCGACGCTAACTACAGAACCCGTGCTATTAAGCATGGAACTTACTGAGGAAGCCGCTGCTGAGATTAGAAAAAATACTACAACTAGTATTAGAGCAATACCAGCGAGAACAAGCCTTATGATGGTCTTACCTGCTTTGGTATTTAATAAAGCATTGACAACCACCGCAGCAGCGGGGCTACCAGCGAATGCAGCGGCAACGGTCGCACCTGCTATCGCTGTGTCTTCAGCCGCACCAACAACATCTCCATCTGTGATTGAAGAGCCCGCTTTTTTAATGTTGCTTGCTGCGGCTTTAGCCACTCCACCTGGAGCAGCGGGAGTTGCTTTACCTAAAGCTTTTTTAGCTATCTGTTTTTTAGCTAAGTCTTTTGCGACATCTCTAACTTTTGGGTCTTCTTGGTTTTCCAATGTTAGACCTCGTCAGTGTTCTTTGTCTCTGTTCTTTCCTGAGCTTCAAGTCTAGATTTCTCGCCCATTAGCTTCGCATAGTCTTCCTGAGCAGCAGCAAGTTGCATGTTAAGAGATTCTTTTTGCAGATTTGCCGCGTTCTCGGTAATAGCTCCATTTGCTAGGCTTGTCTCAATATCTGCTAGAGAAGCCTGGTATCCTCTAATCTTACGGTCTAGAGGTACCATCTTTTCAACTAGAAGCTGATTTACTTCATCAGAAGCACTAGAAACAGTTCCCCTAATCTCAGTCTCATTTATCTGAGGTCTGACTGGGGTTCCGCTAGTTTGGTTGTTGCGAAGCTCGTCGCCTATTCCTCCTCTTCCTTCTGTATTAGGCAAAGTGGGAGACGGTATCTCAACATCGACATCTGGGGTTGCTTCTTGTTGAGGTCTTCTAATCTCGGTAGGCATTGAGGTATCACCACCGTTAGCAGCCTCTTGGTCTCCAATTAATGAGCCTAAGTATTGGTTAAGCTTATTAGCATTTTCTCTGTCAATATTACGCTCTGCTTTCGCAGTCTCTTGTGCTTCTTTCGCTTCGGCTTCTGCAGCTCGTTTTTCAGCGGCTTGCTTAGGTGCATTACGCACGGTTCGAATAGTATCTGAAACCTTAGGACCGCCTGTCTGTGCACCAGTTCTTGCACCTTTTACCCCAGCGACCGCAGCAGAGGCAAGTCCACGTATGCCTGGACCCTTCTCCGCTCTAGTGGTTGCATAAGCACTTACCCCGCCTGTTGCAAGTCCCTTTGTCTGCTTTGCTCCTTGCTTCACAGCATCTATGTTCTGTTGCATGAAGCTTCCTTGGTCTCCACCCAAGTTGACAGTACCAAATCTCTTTTCGATTACCTTGCGGATATTCAAAACTCCGAATCCAATTGCTATTACTAGTGCAACTTGAATAATGTAGTTATTGCCACCTAGGTTAGCCGTCATAACGGCAGTCATTGCTGCAATAAGAACAGCTATTAGGGCATAAGCTATGAAACGCTTTATAATCGTTCCCAAGAACATCTCTACCCAGCCAAGCATAATCTTGCGTCCTCTGCCAGGGAAAATTCCAACAGTTAGAGCAAGCGGAGCTAACAATAGCAGAAGCAGCATCGCGATTTGTTGAACAACCAAAGTTACTGATAGGAAGGCTAAAGGTCCAAGACCAAACAATAGTGCGAAAAATCCAACTAGGACAGGAGCAGTTCTTGTATCCGCTGGAACTCCTGCAAAGTTTGCATGTCCAGGCTTCGCCGCAGGATCTTTGGTCATAACGCCGTGGAAAGCAGTCCATTGGGCATCCCTGCGATCTATATCAGGTCCATTGCCCGACAATACTTCCCCTCTATTCTGAACTTTAATGTCAAGGAATACTAATGGTAGAGAAGTGTTATTCCTAAAAGTAGCGGCAGCTTCGGAAGGAACTGTGATGTCGGTATTGTTTGCAAGTGGACCAAATTGTGATGCTGCCCAAGGCTGATAAACAAACGTTTTCCAAAGAACACACTGAGAAATACGCATCTCTCTGTTAGCTGCGGAACGTGCCTCGGATTCATCTATCTTACCGACATTCCAGATTTCAGAATCTGTTATCGCAACCGGATCTATATAACAAAGGTCCATATTAGGGCTATCCTCATCCGCAGTTACCCCAGATGCCCTAGAAGTAGCACTAGTGATCTCATTTCCGATGCTGATAATTGTTTTATCTATGAACCCAGCGATCTGAGTTGGGAACATAAAGAATACAGTAGCGATGGCACCTGATACTATAATCCATATGAATCCTTGCACCGCCTCGGTGCCTCTACGCTTAACCATTCCCGACCAAGCAACGCCAACTGCGGCTAAGATGATAAGTGGCACTAGCCATCTAAGGTAAAGAGTAGATTGGAATCCTTCAATAATTTTAGTCACCACAGCGTCAGGACCTGTGATTAGCTCTTGTATATAAGAAGCATTAAGTCCCCAAGCTACAACGGATAGAAGAATCTCTCCAGTCATAGCTGTAAAACCTTGTATCAGGCTTGAGATAGTATTGTTTGCATCAGCCCAAATGCTACACCCTGTTCCGGGGAACCATGTACCTTGGTAAAAACTCATTCCAGCGGTCCCATACCACTCGTAAGCGGTTAGCCTATTGGTATCAACAATATTTGTAGATGCTCCAACCAAATCAATTGCAGACCCTGCTGTACTGTTAGAAGGAGAAAGATTTCCCAATCCTCCTGGCCACGCACCATCTAATGGATACTGAGGAATTCCATTAAGAATACCGCCGTTGTTAGGGTCAGCACCAGGGATAGGGCAGTCTGCGGCAAAAGCAACAGAATTAGAGGTTTCTGGGTTGCCAGAGATTCCTAAACCAGCAGTAAAGGTAAGAGAAAGTAGAACCGCTGTGATAGCACCAGCAAAAAACTTAGCCATTTTGTTGCGTTTTTGAGGCAACACCTTATTAGGCTTTTCTGCACTTCGTAAAATCATTAGTCTACTATCTCCCTAAGTATCTCTTAGTTTATTCCTAACTAAGATTTTCCACGTGTCTCAGGATTTGTATTAAATGTGTCAAACAGGTCTTTATTCCATGCATCTACTTGGACTCTTGCAACTCTACCATCAACATCTTGCATAATACATTCACCGTTACGTAAATCTCTAACGGCGGTTTGGTAGCCCTGGTCCTTGTCTAATCCCATCAATTCCATGACATCATCAATCTCAGAAGGAATAGAAGATCTAAATGCAAATTTAGTTGAAATAGAGTTAGTCACAGCTTCCGCCATAAGGTCTCCTGCGTTCTGCGAAACTAAAACTAGTGCCGTGTTGTGGGAACGACCCATACGAGCAATTTCAGGAATTAGCTTAGCTCCCTGTGGAGTGGTAGTAATAGCCCAAGCCTCGTCAATACAGATTGCTTTAGGATGAGACTTGTTAAGGTTAAGCATCAGCTGCCTTGCATATCTAGTTAGCAGGTACATAACGGAAACAGCAAGACGGTTCTCATACGAGTAATCATCTGGAGCAGTAGCAGCACTAGGTAAGTCTAGACCAAGAAGAGTCACAACAGTAAGCCCATCTTCTGGACGCAGTCTTTGACCACCAGTTGGGGCGAAACAAAGCTTGGCGAATGGTAGACTCTGGATAGTCTTTAATACTGCTCCTAAGTTTCTAGCACTTGTACTCTTTGTATTATTTAAAAGAACTTCGACTACCATGGCGAGAGATGGCTGTGGGTCTTTGACTACTTCATCAATAGCTCCAAGCAGGGCTTCTTCTCTTTCTTCTGATAGGTTTCCTCCCAACAAAAGCCTTAATGTCTCCAAAGCTAGTAGCGTTGATTCCGCTAGCGACGAACCCATCCCAAATGGGTCAAGCATGCCAGGGTGTCCGTCTCTCAAATCAAAGACTCTAGGGTTGCCTAATCCTTTAAGATTAGCCATAGGTTTTGCGTCTGCCTTAGGGTCAATATAGATAGTCCATACTCCCTGCATAGCCATTTGGTGAGCTAAGGTGAAGGCGAGGAAGGACTTACCTCCACCAGGAGCTCCAGTAATAGCTACCCCAGGAGGGTAGTTTCTCGCCATTGCAACGTGTGGAGAAAAGAATGTCGGAGTCATCACTCTAGAAGTAGTCATACCAAGATAAGGACCTAACCAAGCTTTACTATCTGTTGAGCTGTTATCTCCCACATCGCTTGACGCGGTAGGCATTCCACCTGCGATAACTGATAATTCTTGTCTTTGATAGTACGAAGTGGCTCTTACTTTATCGCCTGGTAAAGATTCTTGCATTAAATCGAACTGGTCGCCAGATGGCCACACGACGTCTATGCCTAACTCGCGATAAGCTTCTATAACTGCTCTTCCTCTTGCCATAAGCTCTTCTGGAGTTCTGGCAGTAATGGATAGACGGTGTCGAGCATAAGCCCATGGGGTTCTATCTTTATCCATCTCATACTCAAGCATAGTTGCAACTTGTAGCTGTTCTTGCACCTTCAATGGAACAGAAGAACCTGCCTCAGCGATGTGTATAGCTTGGTCTTTAGCATCAGTTAACTTTTTATTAACATCTTTTTTCACTGTTTGCACAGGAACGACACTAAACCTAACAGAGAAGTCTACTGGGAATCCTAGACTTGAGGACAAGTGAATCCATGGTTCCTGCTCTGGAAAATAAAGGGTATCAGGGAAACGAGATACAGCTAAGGTTGCACGATAACCAGTGACTTCTTTGCCTGCACGGGACATCTGAGTGATTTCTACCCATTTGCGGTTATGTACTATAACTCCTTCTACTAGATGGCGAATAGACCCTGGACCCCAAACAACTTCTTTGGACGCACTAACAGGAGGCTGTTCCATCTCAGGGTAGAAAGGATATGCCACTAACCATGCGACTTCTTCACTTGTAGCTGGAAGTGCCCTAAGGTGAGATTCTGCAAGCACTCTACGTATACTTCTTGCTTGTTTAATCCACTTCGCAATTTCTTCTTCCTGAATTAAGTCATCATCCATACCAGCAGTTTTCTCAAAAAACTTGGTAATCGCTTTAATTGGGGCAAGCAGGTCGTCTTTAGCCCCGTCAGAACCTCTAACTCCCAGCTTAATACCTAAATAAACTTCTTTGTTATCGTATCCCTGGTAATCAACGTGTTCTGCCATGTCTGCTAAATAATCAATCCAGCCTGGCGAAGGGTCCTGGCTATTTACTTTATTAACCAGTTGTTTAGCCCATCCTAGTGTGTCGAAAGGCTTATAAACTAATCTTAAATGAGCTTCTACAGGTTCATTTTTATCAGTAATAATTGAACCTAGTGCATTTGTTATTTGATCTGCGAAAGCTTCTCTCTGAGAGTAAGAACGGAACTCGTATGCCAAAGAAGGAAGTCTGACATATGTCCATGCTTCCGTTTCGCTTAAGACTATCTCATTATCAATGTAACGTAAAGATACACGCTCTTCGAGACTTTTTGTTTTCTTATCACTCAATGAAATCGGCTCCTTCGATATTTTTTCTATCGGCGATTAGAGCCTTGCGATTTATTTGTTAGCTCTTAATGAGTGTACCCAGAAAGAAGCCCTAATAGATTTTTGTTCTGGTTTCGCAGGAACAGGCATCATATCTGCATAATGTTTATCTTTGATATAGTACCTGACATTAGACACAATGAAATCAGTTAAAGTCTTACCTTCCGCAACAGGTTGATTTGCGAGCCAGGTTATAAGGAAAGGAGGGGCAAGCCAAACGACATGCCAAGGAGTATCAAAAGGAAGTCTAAAGATTGCTAAGATTGTCCACCACACAGTAGCGGTAGAGAGGAAAATACCAAGCTGTTTCAAACTGACTGGATAAGGCAGAGCAATATCATATATTTTATATAGACGCTTTTCAACGCCCCATAAGCCAGTGTACGTTCTCAACTGCATAGTGGACTAAACCTTAGACTAAGTTATTTACTATTCGAATAATCCGGCGAGTAGCGTTGCTAGACCCTGGATAATCTCTGGGCTGAAAAGCAAGATACCAACGATGATAGCAATAACCATAAACTGGATTAGAGCACTAGTCTGGCGACGTAGCAAGAAAATGATAGCAACAATGCTAACTACTAGTAGGTAAATAGGGGTGATGAAATCCCTAATGTTTCCAACGATTGAATCAATGTCCATTTATTTTTCCTCTTCTATAAGTGGCTTAATGTTTTTCTAACACTAAACTAAAACTCTGGCTGGCTTTTGTATCGGTAATAGTTAACCTCCGATTTGACCAAAGTTGCTACCCTTAATATCAATTACACGCCAGTTCTGACCATCGAACAGCACCACTAAACGGTACTTATGAGTTACTTCGATGCCTTGGAAGTTCCAAGTTGCTTCTAGATAAGCCGCTCTACAAGGAGCCTCGAACTCTGGGGAAGAGCAAGTTGGAGCAACATCTTCAGGCTGCACAAAGTCTTCTGGGAGTGCCTCAACACGGTAGCCCGATATAGACACAAATTCTAAGGTATCACCCAGCCCAGCCCTAGCCGAATCAGTCGAAACATCGTCTACTAGATAAGGCTTCATAGAGACTTCGTCGCTAGCTGCCCAGTGCAACATAAATTTCTCTATTTGAGACTTAGACTGTCTTGCAGCATCAGGATCTTCTTTGAATGTTATGCTGTCTCCTCGTTGAGCAATAGATGGCTGCGGTACAAAAGCAGGTGCACCTGCTACGCCCACGGCACCATTTATATCCGCTGCCATAGGCACTGCAAGGTAAACCCATGTTGGCTCTGTCGCTGGCAGTGCAGGAGTATCCTCTGTTTCTTTAACGGCAGGCTGGAAAACCTGTATGGCAAAAGTGTATACGACGTGATTGTCGCTCACTAATTCTGCGGGCATAGCTAGAATAGGTTCGCCAATAACTCTTTGTTCTCTAGATGAAGTGAAATTAACAATTCTTCCCTCTTCAATTCCACTTCCAATGATATATTCAGATAACGCTGCATCTCGTTCCCCAAACTTGTTAGGGTTAAAACTTAAATATTCTTTTGCAAACCTCGAAGCTACTTGTTGCCCTGCCTCTAATGGGAAGTTGTTGCGGTTTATATTAGAAAGCACTTGCTGAGTTACGCTAGAAAGGCTTGGTCCTTTAGGTCCAAATATTGCGAACAGTCCCGCTAATACTACCATGCCTAAGGTTCCCCAAACAGCGGTTCTTAACCCTATAAGTTTCCAGCGGTTGCCAGCCATTCGACCTCTTGGTGCTAAAATTTCAGTTTCTGGGGAAACAAGACCATCTTTGATTGCTTTTTTAACTTTGCGTGCTTGTTTAGCAGGCTTTACATTAGTAGCTTTAGCCCTAGGCATCTTTATAATAGGGGTTGAAACTGTAGCAGGCTTAGAGACAGGAATTTCTTCCTCCTCTTCCTCGGCTTCTGCGATAGAACGACTTACCTGTTCAATTTTTACTTCTTGTTTTGGAAGTGCAGTCTTTGCGACGGGTTCCGCACGTTTAGGCTGTACAGGCTTTTCTTCTTTCTGAGGCTCTTCCTCATCTAAGAATAAATCTTCATCCGAAAGTTCGTCAAAGGAAACCCCAAACTTGCCCATAGGAGGGACATATTCGGCTGCAGGAGACTCTACCTCTTCTTCCTCTGACTCTTCTTCCACAATACTCGAAGTAATTTTAGCCCAGTCTGGTAGGTCTTCTGAATACCTAGGCTTTGGAGCGGGTGCGTCAGGTACTCCGAAACTGGTAGTCTCAATTTCGAAGTCGTCTTCGTTTCTATCACTCATTAAGGAATTCCGCTCCAGTCATCCAAGTCAATATCTTTTTCATTTTTAGGTTTGATGGTTCTCGCCCCTACATTAGGTATCGGAGTCCCCGCTTTTTTGACTGCTTGCCCTTCGCCATTAGCCTCTTTGTCTTCTTGAGGCTTACTATTTTTGATTTCAGTACCCCCGAAGCTTGGTCTCTTAGGCATTTCAGCAGAAGAAATCAATCTTTCACTTACTTTCTGAGCTGTCTCGTTATTCTGACGTACTGCTTCTTGAGCCTCTCTTTTTACCATTGCGGGATGAGGATAAGTTTCTTTTTGGACTCTTTCCGTGCTTGGTCGGTTTTTAGCTGCACGAGGGACTCCTGGGTCCCTTTGTAAGTCAGGTATCATAGGATTCTCTGGGATAACTTTTACATAATTGACATAACGCATCTTAGGAGCTTTGGCAATATAAACGGCTTGTCCAGTCCCTAGTTTCTGGAAAGTTCCTACCTTAACTGCATAATCTTCTTTTTCTTCTAAGAACCCTTTGCCTGTAGCAGCAGAAGCCCCAAAAACTCCAAACATTCCAGAGCTCTCCTCGATAGTTCGACGAGCTACAGTCTTACTGACAATTCCAGACAAACCAGCATATATCTCAGCATCTGCCTTAGCATTTGTTCTATGGATGATAAAAGATGAAACAATTCCTAGAACCTGTTCCATAAATGTTGGTTCTCGTTTCGCAAGGTCCGCGAGAGCTTGAGTTGCTAACATACAAGGCATCTTAGCATCTCTTGCCTTGGAAAGTAGCCCCAGAATGTTTGTTGTGTCCACTGCCGAAAACTCATCTACGTAAACATGTAAGGGCAAGTCTGCTTGCCCGTATCTAAGTTCAGAAGATAAAGTTTTCAAATCTTGTACAATAAGTCCTGCAATCAGACTTGCCGTCTCTTCATACTGTGAAGTGTCTAAACTGAAAACAACAACGTGACCTTCGTCTGCTGCTTTCATTAAATCAATATTTTGAGCTTCAGTTGGGTCTTTCCTTAGCCAGTATCCTGCAACAGAACTAATAATTGTGTTTAGTCTAGCCTGCATGTTTCGGATACCTGACTTTTCCGTAGACTCAATATCCTGCATGGCACGGATAGCCTCATATATATCTAAGTGCTTCTCTGCACTGATATTTCTCGCTCTATAATGTAGAACTTTAGGATCTAGCAAGTCGCTAACGTCAGTAAAAGTGTCTACTCCCTCCAAAGGGGGAACTAAATCTATCACTTTAAATAAAGTCTGCATGTAATTAGAGATAACAGACTTATAATACTCCATGTCCCATCTCATTGCACCTATCAAGAGGTCTTTACGTCTAGAAGCATCTCCTCGTGAAATAGGGTCATAATAAGCAGGACCTAGGTCTGACGGTCCGTTATAAGGTCTGGTAGGGTCTTGTATAGTCCAGTGTAAAAACTTACGATTATATCTGTTAGCCCACACAGCGAGTTGCTCAGGTACATCAATTCCACCTTTACAATCAATAAATATTAGACCTCTACCCTGACGGATTACGTCTCTCGCGGTAGAAAGCATTGTTTGTGTTTTACCAGAGCCAGAGCCTCCAACAACAAATGTGTGTCCCGCCAGCTCTGGGTCTATGGCAACAACTCGTTTTCCAAACTCCTCGCCAGGAGCACCTCCCGCAAACCGCTTATCTCTAGTGTCGTAGGCTACACCTAAGGTAACACCCGAAGAGGGTGAATTAATACCTTGCGAAATTTCTTTTGCCGTTTTCTTAGCTTTATTCTTTAAGAACGGACCTGGCTTAATAAATACTTCTTCGTATTTTGGTCTTCGTACCCATTTCCAGCCTGAAACGATACCCGCAGCTAATCCGCCGAGAACAAACCCGTAGAAAGACTGACCCAGAAGAATTGAAGGGATGCTAGGGAAAAAGCTTTCGAAAGGGAACCCCTCACTTTCCAACCAAAGCTTATATCCAGAGACAAAGAAATCTAATCCTGCTTTAGAAAAGGCTCCAAAGAAAGCACCCACCAAACCAGCTAGGGCGGAAACGCCAATAGGGATCCAATATGAAATTCTACCCCATATTACAACTGCTGTCCATATCAAATAAAAAATAGCAAGCATAGGGAACAACAAAACCAGCAACGCAAGCATACCAGTTTGGGTCAGTGCATCGTCTAGCTTAGACTTAGCACCCTCTTCCCGCGTAGTTCCGCTAAAAGTCGTCTTTGGCGTTTGTTCTGACATATTTCTCCAACCTCTCGGCTCTACAAATATCGGCTTATTGATTATCTCTTATTCTCTACCGTTTGAATAGAATGGTGAGAACTATTCGTCCGCTTAAGGATTCCAAATTGTCGCAAGTACTCCATAGTGGTCGCTTGCTAGAGTGTCTCCTACTATTTTAGTTGTACCAATAACGTCGCAAGAAAAAATGTGCCCAGCGGAACCATATATCCAGCCATTCACGAAAATGTAATCAATTCTTCTATTTGGTATTTTTTCTGGGGATATCGCAAAAGTGTCTGCAACTCTAAAAGCTAAGTGGTTTTCCTGAGGCGAAGATGTATAGCCTTCCTCACTATTCCGCTCTTCCGCCACCTCCCAAGCATCTACCCAGTATGCAGGAGTGTTTTTCTCGACGTGTTCTAATCCTTTTAGATACCTTATCGTAGAAGACTCTGGTAGTGCATTAAAATCTCCAGCGAGGATGATTATAGCATCTTTCTCATATGTCTCTTCAATTCTCTTTTTATAAACTTGCACAGCACTATTTATAGCGTTAGCTTGTGCAAGCCTTTCGCCTTCGTTCCATCCTCCCCAGTTAAGGTGTGCAGAGATAACTAAGAGCAATGACTGAGGAGTATCTAATAATACTGTCGCAGCTGCTTTATTCCCAGGAGTGTCATATTCTATCCGACCAGATTCTAAAACAGGATATTTAGATAGAATACAGGCGTAAATATCTACATCTTTATCGAAGTTCGGTGCGGAATTAGTGCTTGTTCCATATTTGACGTTAGATGCTACATTCATGCCTAGTTTGTGTGCTAAAGCCTCTCCCGCATGAATTAGGTTAGATCCTCGGACTTCTTGTAGGCATACTATATCCGCTTCTAATAAATGAGCGGCTGCTTCGTCTAACCTAGAATTAATGTCCCAGTCGTAGTATAGTAGATTCCAAGTAGCAATTTTTATTTTATGAGACATATATTTATATTATCGGAATTTTAGTTTTTGGATATTCTCAGTATGCCGATATAGGTTAAGCTGATACTAGTAGAAACAGGATAGATGAGCAAAAAGAAGCCAGTGCTGGTAGATTTAGATGAAGTTCTTTATCCTTTCATTCATACTTGGGACGAATGGTTGTTCCGCACACAGAACCAAAATGTAGACTGGGAAGCTTTAGTCTGGCATTATGACCTAGACCTCTACCTACCTAAATACGTAGAAAAACAGCCAGATTTTGTCAAAGCTCATCTCAGCATAGTTGACCCTAAACCTATTCCTGGAAGCATAGAGTCTCTAAGCCTAATAGCACAACAATACCCAATTATGGCATGCACAGCTCGTAATGCAATAGACTGGCGGAATGCCACAGAGAAATGGCTCGGAGAGCACGCTCCATTTATAAGCGACGTAATCTACATTAGGGATGGGAGAGGGCACGACCCAATCAGCAAAGGCGAAATAGCCGACAAACTTAAAGCCAAAGCCCATATAGATGACACCAAGTTCTGGGTAGATAGCCTACCCAGCCATGTGAAAGGGTACGTTTTAAAAAGACCATCTCCTCTTGCTTCCGATCCAGGTGCGGTATCGTGGGAAGAAATCGTAGAAGATTTACTCTAACGCCATATCAGAGAAGAATCTGCTCCACATAATAAAAGATTCTCACAAAGTGCTGGTAAAGGATTCACAAGACCCGTCGTACCTATAATGGCAGTATTTACTCCGACTACTTCGCCAGCGGAGTTAATTAAAGGACCTCCAGAGTTTCCAGGGTTAATTAAAGTGTCAGTAGTAATAGACCTTCTTAACTTATTAACCTGACTAATATTGCCAAAAGTTACTGAACCTTCAAAACCATAGGGGCTACCAACTGCCATTACCCAGTGCCCAAGCTCAGGATATTCTTTCGCTAATGGTAAGGAAGGAAGGTTTTCCTTGATAGCAATCAATGCTAAATCATTTTTTGCATCAATCGAGATAACCTTAGCCGCAAAGATAGCATTGCCTTGAGTTACATAAAAAGCAAGGTCTCCATATGGGTAATTCGCACAATCCCCTGCGACATGCTCATTCGTTATGATGCTAGTTATATATCCAAATTCGGTTTGCGTTTTGCCCAAATTAATATTAGCAACAAAACCAGACCCCTGCCCATTAGAACAATAAACAGTTACTGTGCTTTTCTTTACATTATCTATAAAAGCACTCAATTCTAGTGGTGCCGTATAAGGGTCAGAGTTCTGTATTTTGTTTACGAATTCTTCGACTTCTTGTAAACTTGATTCAGTCCTCGGCAAGACATTATCCAGAATCTCCCTAGTTCCCTCAGACAATTCTCTGACATCAGAGATATCCCTAGAAAGTTCTTCATTGGCTTTGAAGCTAGCTGAAGCTATCTGAGATTCTAGACTATTGATTTTTACAGACGTGGCAAGATACCCTGCAGTAAAAATACCTATAAACAAAAATATAGTAAAGGATTGGATAAGAATAATCGTCTTAGGAAAAGCACCCAACTTATTCAGGAAGGTAGCTTTCCTTAAGGTAAGCCCTTTATCAATCTCTTTTTCCTCAATTACCTCTTTGACTATCCTAATTCTTGGCTCATAAGCGGCACCTTCTTCCTCATTAGAATCTAAAGCGGAATGTACTTTAAAAGGTTCCCCATTTCGTCTAATAGAGTTGCTGCCTTCTGTTCTCTCTCCCGTGGAAGAGTCTACGATGAAGTGCTCGCTGTTACCACAGCTAGGACAAGTAAAAGTTAAAGGATTAGCCCATTGTTTTTTACACTCTTTACATTCTTTATACACGCTGAACCTTCTGTTATCTTAACGAAGTCTGATGTCTAAATAATAAATACCAGCAATGTAAGGAGAGGTTTTGACTATTGCATTAGCAACAACTCTTCTAGCATTTGAGTTTTCCCTAATGATGTGCGGCTGATATTCTCTGGCACCACTTCTATCTAAGTAGCCTAAGACTAAACCACTTTTCATGAGGCAAACCGCATTTTTGTCAAAACGATTAGACGGCTCTGGCACTAATTCTACCTCTATAAAATCATTTTCTGATAATCCTAAGTGAATATAATTTTCAGTATAGTCTTCAGAGTTTGCAGTTAAAACTAATTGTTCTCCGTCATAATTAACTTTTTCTGCCAATTCAGAAACATACTGAATTGATTCAGGTTTATATTTAGCTTCTTCAATATTCTTAACATGCTCTGTGTTTCTTGAAACCATGCCGTCTTTTAACATTAAGCTGCCGCTTTCTACCATGTCCAATATAACTTTATAAAGACGAGGTTCCTCGACAGAGGTACTCATGTCAACATCATAATCTACTATTCTCTGATGCACAATATTAACTAATTCTGTCATATTATATTTAGCCTGGTTTTTAAGTGCAGTTAAAATGTGTGCGCGAATAAGTAATAGCGGTACTGGGTTAGCTTCCGGAACCATATAAGCGACCTCTCGTGATATATTAAAATATCGGCTACCAACAAACCTAAAGCCTGATTTTAGATTAGTATAGCTCTCACTATATTATTCCCTAAGAGCCATCGTAATTTGAATACCTAAATGCGAACTGTATGCTAACCTAATGTGTTACAAATATCTAGGTTAGCACTAAAACCGACTCGCTCGTATTGTGCCACCTTAGGCTTAGCAACTTCTGAAGAATTCACTCCATCGGAAGGCAGCTTAGATTCAGTTTCATCAGAATCTTTAACGATAGGGAACTCGCCCTTATTAAACTGTTGAATAATAGACATCCCCTCTTCGTCAAAAGAGATAGTGCCGTCGCCGTTAGAAGACCAGCTCACAGGAACAGATTGAAAATTCTCTGAACCAATACGACCAGCATCTATTGCCAACTCAACCATTTTATCAACATTAGCCAATTCTTGATTTGTAGTAAGAGATTCAGAAATAGCCATAAGGATATTATAGAGTTTTAAAGGATTGAATATTATATTCGTATTCTCTGCTTTCTGCAAAACCGAAGATAAGAAAACTCTCTGTCTTTCCGTGCGAGAAATATCTGAGCCATCGCCAATACCTTTCCTGGCTCTTACGAATGCTAATGCATCTTCCCCATACAGAGTTTGCCTTCCCGCCTCTAAGTCAAGATTAGCATCTTTATCGTAAACAGGCTTAGGCAAACATATTTCCACCCCGCCAATAATGTCGACAATCTTTTGGAACCCCAAGAAGTTTACAATCGCAATGTGGTTTACCTCTATATCAAAGTTGTGCTTCAAAGTCTCAAGCATGCAGTTAGGTCCAGCATAAGCATAAGCGGCATTGAACTTCGCAATTTGGGGAACTAGTTTACTTCCATTAGACTTTTCACACGCAGGTATCTCAACTCTCAAATCCCTAGGGATACTCATAAATACAGCATGTGTTCTCTCCGCATTCATCTTTATTAGAATAGTAGTGTCAGATCTCGCACCCCCAGCTTTACCAAAACCAGTTCCTTGCCCAACACGGGTATCTGAACCAACTAATGCGATAGTGATAGATTCTTTAGGAATGACCTCTTCCTTGAACTCTTCAATTGGGGTCTCTTCTTCTGGCACGACGACTTTAACAGAATTCTCGGGAATTAATGCTGCTAACTCATCCGAATTAATAACAGTTATATTATCTTCAAAATCTTTAGCGAGATGGGTATACCCAGCATATCCAACCAAACTTGCTCCAACCAGAGCGGGTACTAAAAACAAAACAAATTTAAAAAGAAACAAACGCATATAATATGCTACTTGCCTCCAGTGATGAGAGGGTCCGCCGTATTGTCCACAGGAACAAAGAACTCTACCTCTATTTTGTCCTCAGCATTAATAGCTTTCGCAATAGCCGTCAAGGCTCTTTTGATTTCTTTATTCATCGTATAATAGATTACCTTCTCAAATAGGGGAGAGTCTCTATATGCTGTAAGAACAGAAACCCACTCCGTAGTGTTCTTTCTATTCAACTCTAATTCAATAGCAATATTCCCACTTGCACCATTTGGGTAAGCTTCTCTTGCAAGAATCATATCAGGGATGTGACCAAACTGCCTACCCTGCATCGGGATAATCAATTTACGCTGAGTCATAGACTCCATATCCTCTGCTTCAATGTCCTCAATAATGCTTAACAAATCTATCGCAGTCTTAATACGCGAAGTAGGAGTATAGCGAGTTGCTGCAGCACGGATTTCTCTTTCCGTAATAACAAGCTCTCCCGCAAGTTCGAATTCAATACCTAAATCTGTTAATCCTAGAGTATGACGCAACTGACCCCACTTAACAGTTGGCACAGTCAAAGTCATATTAGTAACCTGTAAGCCCTGACGAGTTATCAACCAAAGCTTCGGTTTAGACTGAGCACCCCATGCCCAAGAAACTAACTTCTCTTTTTCCAACCTCGGTAAACGATTCCTCAAAGCAGTCTCCGAAGTTTCAAAAGCACGAGCAAGCTGACCCACAGTCGCCACCCTATAACGAGCAAGGAAAGTTAAAATCTGAACATCTCTCGCAGTCAATCTCAACCCAGGTTTAGGTCCACGCTTTTTCTTAGGTCCAGGACGACGTCCCTTCCTAGACTTCACTAATTTACGATTAGCTGAATCCAAATTCTTTTCTGAAACACTATAACCAATTCCACCAGAATCCTCATCTGAAAAGTCTTCGTCTCCCTCCTCTTCGGCATCTTCATAATCCGCCGCAGTAGTCAGAGGAACGTCATATTCAGAATCTGACTCATCTTCATCTGGATCTAAATCTATGTCAACTTGGAAGTTAGTCTCATCAATTCCTGCCGAAACTAAATCAATTAAATCTTTCTTTACAACATCAACATCAGCATCTTGAGAGACACCCTTTGCAGGATTAACTTTCTCAATATTAGGTTTACGAGGAGAAGCCTTATAAGAAGATCCAATCAAATCTGCAACCTCTTCGAAATAAGAATCATCCTCTGTTACGACATCTCCAACAGCTTCACCCTGAGGTTTAGAAACAGTTAATTGCTCCTCCGCTCTACCTTCCAAAATGGCATCCAAAACAGGGTCGCCGGAACTACCCAAAATGGGTTCCTCGACATGTTCAACCATATCAACTTTAGGAGCAATTTTAGGTCGCTTTGGAGAGACCAAATCGGGAGTCTCAACAGACCCAATTACACCCTCAGAAGAGACCCCATCTTCCACCCCAAAACTTTCATCAATTAGGTCCTCAGGATACTCAATTTGAGACTCTTCAAAAGCACCAGAATCACTCCCCCAATCGTCACCAAAATAATCTTTCTCAGACATAATTACCCCTTCCTCCAAAGACCAATTTCGCTACACTTAATTAACTCTTCCGTGATAGTTCCATCATAACTTTTAGAACCCTTAGCCTCTTCAAAATTCTTATACCCAACCTTACCCAAAACGGTCTTCAAGGTAATCCTAAAATCATCCAAAGAATCACAAATTAACCTCTCGGAAAGAGAAGCTACATTATCTCCATTAGGGGAATACACTAAACCAAAAACTCTCAAAGCAACCTCATCAGAATTCTTCCCCACCCCTAAAATATCATCTTTACCCGATACGACGTATCCAGAGAGGAAGTCAGAATCGCTATTAAGAAACCCTTCAATACCACCCCTCATAAGAGACACTCCAACAGCATCTCCAGCTAACAATAACTTCTTATACTGAGACCTCTTAACACTCTCATAAGAGACTCCCTCAAGAACAATCTGAATCCCATAATGGCGAACAAGGTAATCCCCCATAGACACATTAGGAGTCAAATACTTCCCCTCCACCCTATCAGAAAGCATACCCTTCCCAAGAGCAAAACCTACCTTACGGGGAACAATCTTCTCACTCCAAATCCCATTCCCCTGGATACCATACATAACCTTCACAGGAGAAGAAACAACCTCTAGCCCCTCAACCCTAAACACCAAATCCTCACCCGTACCAGCATCCCCAGAGATACTAAAACACTCCCTAGCAAACACCCTCAACAAGCTATCCCCAGAACCCACAACAGACATATAACACTCCAAACAATACAGGGAACCATACAATCCCCACCACCCATTATATCGGAGAACCAACCAAAACACTCCACTTTACACCCCTTTCCCCCACAAAAACAATAACCCTGACAACCCCCTGACACGGTTGTCATAGTAATTTAGAACAAGAAAACCTCCCCAAAAACCCTATAAAATAAGGGCAAAACCCCAAAAACCCAAAAACTAATTCACCCCAAAACTTTGCCTGCGAGTACACCCTTAATAAGTAATACAGTAAACACGTCCATTACATAATTACTGCACCACATAATATAATAAGACCCAATAACATACATATACCTATACACTAACTCCTATATATACACATAGACACACATACACTACAACCATAACCACTCATTACCAATACACTCACACTCACACATACAACACAACTAACACACTAACACATAGCTACGGTTAACAAAGGAACACCTATAGGTACACCTAAACCAAACCAGCGGGGACTCCCCCGCTCGGAACACCCCCTCCCCGAGAGAACCACTCTTATGCTAACGCAACGACTGGCGGCTCTGACGGGTCGTGTATGTCCGCTCGCTCCACACGCAGTGTGAGGAGGATAAGGAACCAAAGGTAAGAATGGGTAACCGATCGACACACACCAACGAACTATCGTTCCGTCTCTAAGAAGAGAGCTAACGCTCTGACTTCTTTGAGAGACTACACTATACAGTAACGTTACTATAGTAGTCGAAAGAGGGAAGGGAGGATACCCAAATTGATACCCAAATGGGAAACCATAAAGAAGCTAAAAGACTATTTTATGATAGAAGAAAATGTTAACCTAAACCAGGGGAGGGGAGAATCAAAGTCAAATTCAAAACCTGAAGTTCGCATTCGCAACCTTCGCTCAACCCACTCTCGGGAAGTGCGTTCGCGTTCGCTCAACACGTTCCCTTCGACTGGGCGTTCGCTTCGGTTTGCTCATACAATTCTGGTTTCTTTTTAGAACCTTTTTAGAGTCTTGAAGAATCGTTTTGTTGGGTTTAGGTTTTGATTTTTTCTTCTATATTATGGTACTATTTTGACCGTTATCATTTTGTTATTTTTGACTCCTGCGGAGTGTTATTTTTTTGTGAGCTGAGGGGTGGTTTTTTCTTTTAATCCTAAACCGTCCAAACGCACTTTTTTGTGCAATATGGTGGTTTCGAGATCCGGTTTTTTGATGCTGTGGAGAGGTGTCTTCGAGGGGGTATTTTTGTATCTCTTGCGGTCATCATTTTGTGCTGGTTTCGGGTGCCGTCGGAAGCGGATTTTGCCACTTCAGTTTTAGTCTTATTTTGGGTTGCGGGGAGGGAGTGGTTTTAGGGATTTCCTGTCTCCGTTTTATTTACTTTTAATGTTTGTTCGGAGGGTTGGGTATTGCGGCGGGAAGCAAATTGTGCTGCAGTTGGGTGTCCGTTTTTGGGAGGCAGTTTGAGTCTATGACGTTGTGTCGAAAGTGCCACGGAAGCGTTATGCTTTTGACGGGGTCTTGTTATGAGGTTGGAGTCTTGTTCGATTTATAGCTTACGGCGGAGTGCATCTTTTATCTTCCGAGGTTAGCTATTCCTTTTACGATTTTGTATCCGAGGAAGAGGATTGGGGTGGCGACGATTATGAGTGCGGTTAGGATTGCTAGGGTGGAGTTTAGGTTTGCGATTAGGGTTGCCATTTGGTTTTCCTTTTCTCTTTCTTAAGGGTTACTTTAGTATGGTTGTTTTATTTTGTCAAGTTGGTTTCTGCTTTTATTTTAGGTTTTCTCTTTCTTCGGTTAAACCGTCCAAATGGCTATTTTTATGCAATACGATCC
>CAYVBV010000010.1:0-28809 GCA_964449745.1 uncultured Polynucleobacter sp.
ATGACTAATAAAAATATCGTTGCATGTTTCCAAGGACGATCAGAAAATGGTCCTCGTGCATTAGGCAATCGTTCATTAATGTTTGATCCTACATTCAAAGATGGTAAAGACTTTGTTAACTTGATCAAACGACGAGAATACTTCCGTCCATTTGCTGGATCTATTCTTGCCGAAGATGTACATGAATGGTTTGATCTGCGTGGTATGGAAGATTCCCCACATATGATGTATGCAGTATCATGTAAAGAAGGTGTTGAGGAAAAGATCCCTTCAATCATTCACGTTGATGGCTCGTGTCGTATTCAAACTGTGCGTGAAGAAGATAATCCTCTTTACTACAAAATTATTAAAGCATTCAAAGAAAAGACTGGTGTACCAATTATCTTTAATACGTCTTTTAACCTTGGTGGTGAACCATTGGTTGAGACCCTTGAAGATGCACTATGGACTCTACAGCAAAGTGATATTCAATATCTTTATCTCCCAGAATATGGTAAGCTATTGACAGTTCCTAATCTTACGGTAATTTAGCATATATGCTTCCCCTAATAACACGGATTAATAATTTGTTGACACCTGAAGAGTGTCAACATATTATTGACCTAAATAAAAATAGATTAGAACCGGCGTATCTCAGAAATAAAGTAATAGATACAAAAGTTAGAAGATCAAAGGTTGCATGGATTCATCCTAAAGATCCTCAATTCAAATCTATTATTGATAAATGTCATTATCAAATGGCAAAAGCGGCATTGAAGCATAATGTTGAGTTAAAGGTTTTTGAAAGATCACAATTTACTCAATATAAAGCTTTTGGATTTTATAAAAAACATTGTGATGTAGGTACTGAGCATGGTAAAAGAGTTATATCAGCGACTATAGAATTAAGTAATCCCGATGACTATTATGGAGGTGGAATTTCTATTCAAGCTGGAGATTCATTGAAACATTATAAGAGCCCACAAGGAACTATGATAATATTTCCTTCTATATTAACGCATCAAGCAAATACAGTATGGTATGGAACTAGGTATTCTTTAGTTATTTGGGGTGTAGATCATAACACAGTTGGTGAAAAAAAGTGAGCTTAAAAGAACAGACACAAGATTTACATGAAGAAGCTGAAAAAAGCAAGTTTGCTCAATTACTTCTTTCTGGTAATATTACCGAAAAACAATATGCGACATATATAGCAAACTTATTGCCAATATATGAAGCAATTGAAGAATTTGCAAAGAGTAATAATCTTTTAGATGGTATTGAAGATATTTGTAGAGCTGATAAAATTAAAGCAGATCTACAAGAACTTGGTTTTAATAGTCATCAAATTCCATACGCGTTCTCTACGTATCTTTATATGACCTATATTACTACGTGCATTGTTGATAAAAGATTAATTTTAGCGCACTTATATACACGTCACTTTGGTGACTTATATGGTGGACAAATTGTTAAAAAGAAAGTTCCTGGATCTGGTTTAATGTACGAGTTTGAAAATCGAAATGAATTGATTGCTAAGACCCGCTCGCTATTAAGTGATGATTTGGGAAAAGAGGCAAGAATTGCATTTGATTATGCGTTGGCTCTATTTGAGGATTTAGAAAATGAGCTTGATCTTTGATAAATTAGAACAACATTCAAAAGATTTTCAAGAAATACTAGATTCATATTTACAAAAATCAGATGAGACGCATGACTTTCCTTGGGATAACTTTATTTTTGAAGGACCTGGTGTACGAAGAGCGCACTTAGACGTTGTTGATAAGCGTGAAGAAAGGAAACTATTCATGATGCATTTGTGTATATTTCCTAATAGACATAATCCAGGACCAATTTATGGATTTGACTTAATTGCTGGTCCTAATAAAGTAACTGGTGCCTTTCACGATATTAGTCCAGCTAGATTAGAAGATCACCTTCTTTGCGATTTATTTCGTAAGCATATCAAACAAGTTGCGCCACAATGGTCAAAGGAACGTGAATTACCAGATTGGGCAAAACAAATCTTTAGTAAAGATATGATTGCTGCTGGCAATGTAAGAGATATTGAAGAACTTGATTTAATTTTGAATTTTTCAAAGGAATCATTACGATATTATCTAGACTATTTTGTAAAAAAATCTTCAGTATTTGACGAAGACTTTATAGAAGAACAAAATAGATATTGTAAATTTCAAAAACAAAATCCTCATACTCCAAAGGTAATGGAGTCATTAGGATATGATCCGGAGCTTGTACGTGATTTCATCGATAATTGCTTATTTCCAGAAGTGGTGGATTAAAAATAAAGAAGCGATAACGCAATATTTTGCAAATATCGTTCACTAGTCATGGCACATAATAATAACAATAGCCATGTTAAGGGTACTCTTTGGGTACCCTTTTTTTATAAATAACAATAGAAGATTATAAATAATCTTAAATCTTTGGAGAATTTATAATGGCGGTATACGCTAATTTAACTGTAGATCAAGGTTCGTTCTTTTTATCCACCGTCAGTGTTGCCGATGTAGACAACAACGCGATTGATCTAACTAATTACACGTATCGTGGCCAAGCAAGAAGAACATATAATTCTTCTACTGCTTATGACTTTATTGTTACCTCACCAATTCCTTCAAATGGAGAATTAAATCTTCAACTAGGATCAGAAACAACGAGTGCAATGAAGCCTGGCCGTTATGTATACGATGTAGAAATTATTGCTGCTAATAATGCCGTAACTCGAGTATTAGAAGGGCAATTAGAAATAACACCAAGAGTTACTAGGACTTCCTAATGGCAACTATTAAAGCTACTGTGAAACCAAACAATGCAGCTCTTAAAGCGCGTGTTGGTAGTAGTCAAAACGTTCAAGCTCAAACTGTAGCAATTGGACCAAGAACAAATCTTGGTGATATGGCAGATATCGACATGAGTCAATTAGCTCAAGGTTCTGTACTAATATATGATGAAAGTCTACAAGTATGGTTAGCAAAACCCATCATGGACGATGGAACATATATTGAGTGTGGCCACTACTAATTGGCAAAACTGGAGAAATATTAAATGACAACTACGATTAGAATTAAACGCACAACCACCGCAGGCGATCCTGCGATATTGGGCGATGGTGTATTAGCTTATTCAGGTGCTGATTATACCAGTGTTGCTGGGGGTGGCAGATTATATGTAGGTCTAGGTGTTGAAACCGGTGGAGATGCTGCATCACACATTGTGATTGGTGGTCAATTCTTTACTGACATGCTTGATCATGGTAAAGGTATTCTTACCGCGAACTCAGCGCTTATTACTGATGCTGACTCAAAATTAGATAATATTAAAATTGACAATATTGATATTAATGGTAATACAATCTCGTCAACTGATGTAAATGGTAATATTGTTCTTTCTCCTCAAGGAACGGGTTCTGTTTCACTATCAGACAAAAGAATTATAAACGTTGCTGATCCAATAAATGCTCAGGACGTTGTTACAAAAGCTTATTTAGAAAGCGAAGTTAACTTAGAATATTTCCAAGATGACATCGCCTCGATGATTACGACTGGAATTCAAAATGGTATTTCAGTTACTTATGACGATAGTGGTAATGCAATTAACTTTGACGTTAATGACTTTACAGTTACGTTGGGTGGTGGGTTCTTAACCGGTTCGGTAGACATCACGAATCTTGCAAGCGCAACTCTTAATGCTACTCTAGTAAATGATTCAGTAGTTCTAGGACAACATACTTCTGGTGAATATGTTGAAAATCTAACAGCTGGTACCGGTGTTTATATTACTGATCCAACTGGTGAATCTTCTAATCCCACAATTTCTATTGGTCAAGCAGTTGATGTAACTAGTAACGTTACATTTGCTGATATCCATTCGACCGGTAACGTACAGATTGATGGTAACTTAACCATTGGTGGTACTTCAACAATTATCAATGCTCAGAATTTAGCAATTGCTGATAACATGATTTATCTAAATCAGGGCATTGAGGCTACAATTACTAATGCAGTTGGTGATGGTACTAATATCGTATACACAACAGATGGCCACAATTATATTGTTGGTATGTCTGTCTCTGTTTATGGTATCGATCCAGCTTCACTTGCGGTTTCTAATGTATTAATTACTGATGTTGACGGTGATACCTTTACTGTTGAGGGAACTTCAACAGACACATATGTTAGTGGTGGATTATCTAGAGCAAAATCTAATGCTAACCCAGACCTTGGTTGGTCTGCAGGCCGATACGATGAAATTACTGGTTATGGTCATACCGGTATTTTTAGAGATGCTACCGATTCAACCTTTAAGTTCTATGATGGCTATACTCCCGAGCCCGACACTGACGTATTCATTGATACTAGTCATGCATCATTTGCACTAGCACCAATTGCTGCAGCTAACTTTATTGGTCCATTGCAAGGTAACGCAGATACTGCAACAATTCTACAAACTGCAAGAACAATCTCATTATCTGGTGATGTTGTTGGTTCAATATCCTTTAATGGTTCGCAAAACGTAGATATTTCAACTGTTATCCAAGCAAACTCTGTTGAACTTGGTGTAGATACATTTGGTAACTATATTGCAACAATTGCCGATTCAGGTAATACAGATATTATAGTAAATAATTCTGGTACTGAAACAGCTGCTGTTACTCTTGGTCTTACTACAACTGGTGTTGTTGCAGGAGAATATGGTTCACAAACTGCAATCCCAGTAATTACAGTTGATGATCGCGGCCGAATTACAGATGCTACTACAGTTACTGTAGCAACAACATTAGGTATTTCTGATGGATCAAATCAGGACCTTGTTGATCTTCTAACTGATGAATTAGTATTTACTGGTGGAGTTGGTCTTACTAGCACTGTTACTAATAATACCGTAACATATGATCTAGATGATACTACTGTTGTTGCTGATACTTATGGTGCTGCAAACTCTGTTGGTATCTTTACTGTTGATGCACAAGGTAGATTAACTTATGCAAATACACAGATCATTGATATTACTTCAGGTCAGGTTAATGACTTTACCGAAGCAGTACAAGATAAGATTGGTGAAGCGATTGCCCTAGGTACTCAATCAAACATTGCTGTTACTTATCAAGATATCACTAATAGTATTGACTTTGCTGTTGAAACCGCAACCTACTCAACTCTTGGTGTAGCTAAATTCTCATCAAGCAACTTTACTGTAGCTGCAGGTAACGTTACAGTTACAACTGTAGATGGTGGGACATATTAAGGAATTAATTAATGGCTAATCCAACTAGCAGACAAGGTTTGATCGATTACTGCTTGCGCAGACTCGGTGCACCTGTCATTGAAATTAACGTAGATGAAGATCAGATCGAAGATAGAATTGATGACGCACTTCAGTTCTATCAAGAGTATCATTCTGACGCTACAATGAGAATTTATCTAAAGCATCAGATTACTGCACAAGATATTTCAAATCGTTTTATTTCGCTCAATGATAATATTCTATATGTAAAAAGAATATTCCCATTTATTGGCGATAGTTCAAGCATTAATATGTTTAGTGTAAAATACCAAATGCATATGAACGATCTATATGATCTAAGTTATATTGGTGATTTACTTTATTACGAGATGGTCCAGCAATATATGTCATTGTTGGATTTGAAATTGAATGGTGCAAGTGAATTTTCTAGATTCAATCGTCATATGAATGAATTGCATTTAGATATTGACTGGGAATCAGATATTAAAGAAGGTGATTATGTTATTGTGGAATGCATGAGAATTGTAGACCCATCAACATATACCGATGTCTATAATGATATGTTTCTTAAGCAGTATGCAACGGCACTAATTAAACAACAGTGGGGTGCTAACCTTATTAAGTTTGAAGGTATGCAAATGCCTGGTGGTGTAACTATTAATGCGCGCCAGATATTTGAAGATGCTAATTTAGAGTTAGAAAAAATCAGAGAACAAATGCAACTAAATTATGAAATGCCTCCTGACTTCTACGTAGGATAATTAATTATGCCAACTAATGTGTACTTCAGTCAGAAAGTAAAGTCTGAACAAAATTTATATGAAGACATTGTCATTGAATCTCTTAAGATGTATGGACAAGATGTTTATTATTTACCACGTGAAATTATTACTGAAGATACAATACTAAACGAAGATGTAGAATCAAACTTCAATGATGCATACATGGTTGAAATGTATATTGAAAACATTGAAGGGTTTGAGGGAGATGGTAATATATTAGCTAAATTCGGAGTAGAAATCCGAGATCAAGCTACGTTTATTGTTTCAAAGAAAAGATGGGAACAACTTATTGGTTACCATAATAATGGTATTAATTCAATTCGTCCTAATGAAGGCGATTTGATTTATATTCCAATGAGTAAATCATTGTTTGAAATTCGATTTGTAGAACACGAACTCCCATTCTACCAATTATCTAATTTACCTGTTTATAAATTACAGTGCGAATTATTCGAATATTCTGGTGAGACAATCATGACAGGATTCGAAGATATAGATCGTGCTATTAACAAAGTAGTTTCTTATCAGACTGTTCTTAAAGTTAATAATGGAAACGCTGTAGAGTTTCTATTTAGCGAAGAAGTTAGACAGCAGATTGGTGATACGGCAGAATACGTATCTGGTGTAATTGTATATACTGAACCACTTGGTGCTGGTAGGGAATTACGCATCACCGATTGGGTTACTTCAGATGGCAAGGTTCATGAGTTTGTTATTAATAAACCATTAATTGGACAAACATCTGGTGCGGAATGGAATGTGTTTGAAGTAAATGAAATTACTGATAGTGATCTAGTAAATGATAGAGCGTTTATTTCTGATGCGCAATCAAGAAATCAGGAATTTGAAGTTGCGGCTGATGGTATTATTGATTTTAGTGAATCGAATCCATTCGGTGAGATTGGAGGTTAATTATGCTAAATGAACATTTTTACCACGCGTCAATACGAAGAATGATTGCTGCATTTGGATCAATCTTTAATGATATAAAGGTTGTAAGAAAAGATGCGGATGGAGAAATACGTCAAATTACACGTGTTCCTCTTGCCTATGGACCTAAACAAAAGTTCTTGGCTCGATTAGACGCGCAAGCAGATCTTACAAATACACAAGTAGCAATTAAGTTACCTAGATTATCTTTTGAAATTACTTCGTTGACATATGATTCTTCTATTAAGTTGAATCGTATGAATAGAGTTGTTAAAGATGATGGAGTAGAAAATTCTAGGTCATATGTTTATACCTATGCTCCTTATCGAATTGGTATTCAATTGAATGTTATGGCTAAAAATCAAGATGATGCATTACAAATCATTGAACAGATTATGCCGTACTTTCAACCAGAATATACTATTACGATTAATGAAGTTCCGGAAATGGGAATTAAGGGAGATGTTCCAATTGTATTAACTAGTGTGAACATGGCCGAAGATTATGAAGGTGACTTCTTAACTCGAAGAGCAATTATATACTCTTTAGATTTTGAATCACGAATTCGTTTCTATGGTCCTGTATCTTCACAGGGTATTATTAATACTGCTTCAGTTGATATTAATAATTCTGACACATTTGGATTTATTGAAGAAGTTGTAGAAACAGCATCTGCTTCTGGCATTGATAATATTGACGATAATGAGATTACACCATGAACTTAAAAAAAGATGATATTGATGATGATTATGAATTTGCTAGATCAAAGTATTATAATCTAGCAGAAAAAGGTGATGAGGCTATTGAACTTATGATGGAACTTGCAAGAGAGTCTGAACATCCTCGAGCATTTGAAGTATTATCTAATATGATGAAACAAAATGCTGAAATTGCAGATCGATTAATGGATCTACAAAAGAAGAAAAAAGAAGTTAAGACACCAGCTAATAATCAACAAGCTCTTCCTCATAGTATGACACAGAATAATGTGTTTGTTGGATCTACCACCGATCTACAAAAAATGTTGGCGAAAAAGATGGAAGATAGAAATGTCATCGACGCTCAAGAATAATATCTTTGGATACCTCGGAAATCCAAACGTTAAAAGAGATGGTGTCCAACAGAATTTTACAGCCGAAGAAGTAAAAGAGTATGCCAAATGCATGCGCTCTCCGTCTTACTTTGCTAAAAAGTATCTTAAGGTTATCTCCCTTGATGAAGGATTAGTTCCATTTGACCTATATGATTATCAAGAAAAAATGTTTGATCACTTTAGGTCAAATAGATTCTCAATTGTATTAGCATGTCGGCAATCTGGTAAATCGATTTCATCTTGTGGGTATTTACTTTGGTACGCATGTTTCCATTCTGAAAAAACAATAGCAATACTTGCAAACAAAGGTGCTACAGCTCGCGAGATGTTAGCACGTATTACTTTAATGTTAGAGAACTTACCATTCTTTTTACAACCCGGATGTAAAGCACTCAATAAAGGTTCTATTGAGTTCTCAAACAATTCACGTGTTATTGCCGCAGCTACATCTGGTAGTTCGATTCGTGGTCTTTCTGTTAATTTGCTTTTTCTAGACGAGTTTGCATTCGTAGAAAATGATGCTCAGTTCTATACATCAACATATCCAGTAATTGCAGCAGGTAAAGAAACTCAAGTTATTATTACATCAACAGCAAATGGTATTGGTAATGTATATCATAAACTATACGAAGGTGCTGTTCAAGGCACCAACCAATTCAAATCATTCCGTGTAGATTGGTGGGATGTTCCAGGCCGGGATGAAGAATGGAAGCGTCAAACAATTTCTAACACTTCGCCACTACAGTTCGAACAAGAATTTGGTAATAACTTTCATGGACATGGTAATACTCTTATTGCTGCTGAAACGCTATTATCATTAAAGGCTGAGCAACCAATCAAACAAACACATAACCTAAACGTATATGAAGATGTAATAGAAAATCATGAATATATGATGTTTGTTGACGTTGCAAAAGGTCGTGGTCAAGATTACTCGACATTCAATATTATTGACGTAACAGCAAGACCATTCAAACAAGTATGTGTCTTCCGTGACAATAATGTGTCACCCTTACTTTACCCCGACATTATATACAAATATGCTATGCAATATAATCAAGCATATATTATAGTAGAATCCAATGATCAAGGTTCATTGGTATGTAATGCACTCTATCATGAGTTAGAATACGAAAATGTATATGTAGAATCTATGGTGAAATCAAATTCTATTGGTGTAACCATGACTCGTAAAGTAAAACGTATTGGTTGTTCTAATATCAAAGATTTTATTGAGCAAAAGAAACTCACTATTGTCGATGCTGAAACAATTGTTGAATTATCAACGTTTGAAGCTAGAGGTAGTTCGTATGAAGCTTCAAACGGAAATCATGATGATCTGGTAATGAACCTTGTGCTTTTTGCATGGTTTACTACCACACCATTCTTTAATGATCTAACCGATATTAATTTGAAACAAATGCTATACTCTGAAAAACTTAAGTTTATCGAAGATGATGTAGTACCTGTTGGAATTTTTGACGATGGTCGAGAAGACAAATATCATGTAGAACATGGTGAAGTGTGGGAAACTGTAAGTAATACTGGAATGTTCTAAATATCATTATTTATAAATATATTATAGGTGAATATCCGTATTATGAATAAAATCTTATAATCTTTTTTGGAGAGGAATAAACAATGGCTTTTCAAGTATCACCAGGAGTTCAGGTCAAAGAAATTGACCTAACGAATGTGGTACCTGCAGTATCTACCTCTATAGGTGGTTTTGCAGGCGCATTCAACTGGGGTCCTGTCGAAGAGATCGTTACAGTAGGTTCAGAAAAAGAACTAGCTGCTCGATTCGGCACCCCTGATAATAATACAGCCCGTTATTTCTTAACCGCAGCTTCATTCTTGAAATACGGAAACGCACTTAAGGTAGTTCGCGCAGCGACTACTAACCTTAATGCTACTTCTACAGGAACTGGAGTGCTTGTTAAGAATCGTGACGATTACGATACACATGACTTAGCTGCTCAGGTTGTTGCTAAATACCCTGGAGTATTAGGTAACTCACTTAAAGTTTCAGTTTGCGGAGCCGGCGCTGGTTTTGCAACTTGGCCATATGCAGATAACTTTGATTCAGCACCAGGTACTTCTGCGTATGCTGCAGAACGTGGTGCATCGAATGACGAAATTCATATCGTTGTAGTAGATGAAGATGGTCAATGGACCGGAACCGCTGGTTCTATTCTAGAAACCTTCGCATTTGCTTCTTTGGCATCAGATGCTAAAGCTACTGATGGCACATCAAGTTATTACGCAGATGTTATGAACACATCAAATTACATTTGGTTTGGTGATCATGACACTAATTTTGCTTTAGGTGGATTTACTGTTGCTGCAGCTCTTGCTGATGCCGCGGCAGGCGATTTCACTGGTACTGCTAGTGTAGTGAATTATTCACTTACTGCTGGTACTGATGATAATGCCCCAACAGTTGGCGAAATTCAAACCGCTTTTGGCTTACTAGAAGATTCAGAAACTGTAGATGTAAATCTATTGTTTGCTGTACCTGGTGGCAATGGTGGTGATGATGTAACTATGGCAAACTATTTGCTTGGTGTCGCGACTGATCGTAAAGATTGTTTAGCATTTATTTCTCCTCCAGTAGAAGATACAGTAGGTACTTCTAGTCCTGCTGCCGACGTAAAAGCTTTTGCTGATCAATTAACATCTACTTCTTATGGTGTAATTGACTCAACTGCTCTTAAAGTATACGACAAATATAACGACGTATATCGTTGGATTCCTGCAGCTGGCCATATGGCTGGTCTCTGTGCTAACACAGACGATGTTGCAGATGCATGGTTCTCCCCTGCCGGCTTTACACGTGGTCAACTACTAGGCGTAACTAAGGTTGCATTCAATCCTAAGCAAGCCGATCGTGATACACTTTACAAAGCACGCGTTAATCCAATTACTTCTTTCCCTGGTCAAGGCATTGTACTATATGGTGATAAGACTGCACAAGCTAAGCCTTCTGCATTCGATCGCATTAACGTACGTCGCTTGTTCATGGTCTTGGAAAAGGCAATTGCAACCGCAGCTAAATATCAACTCTTTGAATTCAATGATGACTTCACTAGAGCAATGTTCCGTAACATGGTTGAACCATTCCTACGTGATGTCAAAGGCCGTCGTGGTCTAACTGACTTTGCTGTAGTGTGTGATGGTACGAACAACACTGGCGAGATTATTGATAGCAACCAGTTTGTTGCTGATATTTACATCAAGCCTGCACGTTCTATCAACTTCATTACATTGAACTTCATTGCTACTCGTACTGGCGTTGAATTCTCTGAAATTATCGGTCAATAAGGAGAATAAACAATGGCAATATTAGGCGTAGATGATTTTAAAGCCAAACTAATTGGTGGTGGCGCCAGATCTAACCTTTTCAAGGTAGAGATGGGTTGGCCAGCTGGTATTGGTGGCGCAAATGATACTGAAATTGGTGGCTTCTTAATTAAAGCAGCTGCTTTACCATCTTCAGTAATTGCTCCAATCACTGTTCCATTTCGTGGTCGTCAATTACAAATTGCTGGGGATCGTACATTCGAACCTTGGACAATTACTGTAATTAATGATACTAGTTTCCAATTGCGCAATGTATTTGAGCGTTGGATGAATAGAATCAACAATCACAATGCAAACACTGGTGCTACAAATCCTTCTGATTATTTTGCTGATGCAGCAATTCATCAGTTAAATAAAGATGGCAATAATATCAAGAGCTATAATTTCCGCGGCCTCTGGCCAACGAATATATCAGCAATTGAAGTATCATATGATACCGAAAATGCTATCGAAGAATTTACAGTAGAACTTCAAGTTCAATACTGGGAATCTAGCACAACATCTTAATTATGTTATAAGTATATGGAGGGGTGTAAAAACCCCTCTATATTTTGAAAATTCCGGAGAAAATGAATGGCTGAAAATAATGGAATATCCTTATTTGGATTTGAAATTAAGCGTAAAGGACAAGAAAAAGATGATGCTAAAAAGCAGTCTTTTGTCGCGCCACAAGATAGTGATGGATCTAGTTATGTATCAGCCGGTGGATATTTTGGTCAATATTTAGATACTGATGGCTTAACCGATCAAGCATCTGAGGGTGAGTTAATCCGCAGATATCGAGAAATTGCTATGCATCCAGAGTGTGATGCCGCGATTGAAGATATTGTTAATGAAGCTATTGTCTCAGACGCAGATTCAGCTCCCGTTGATATTATCTTAGATGACTTAGATCAACCCGATACTATTAAAAACCAAATTAAAGAAGAATTTGACAATATTATTTCATTGTTACAATTCAATAATTATGGTCACGAAATTTTTAGAAAATGGTATGTAGATGGAAGAGTCTATTACCATATTATTGTCGATGAGAAACAACCAAAACGAGGTATCATCGAATTAAGACCTATTGATGCAACTCGCATGACTAAGGTCAAACAACTAAATCAAGAAAAAGACGAAAAAACTGGCGTTACGTTAATTAAAGACGTAGAAGAATATTATCTGTATCGCGATGCTGGTCTTGCAAAAACTAATCAGGGTATTAAGATTAGTAAAGACGCAATTCAATATACTACATCTGGTCTTTTAGATTCAACTCGTAAAAAGGTTTTATCTTATTTGCATAAAGCAATTAAGCCAGTAAACCAATTGCGCATGATGGAAGATTCACTTGTAATCTATCGTCTTGCTCGTGCTCCAGAACGTCGTATTTTCTATATTGATGTTGGTAACTTACCAAAGGGTAAGTCAGAAGAATACTTACGTGGAATTATGAATCAATACCGCAATAAATTGGTATATGACGCATCCACAGGAGAGATTAAAGATGATCGTAAACACATGTCCATGCTTGAGGACTTCTGGTTACCGCGTAGAGAAGGTGGCCGAGGTACAGAAATTACGACCTTACCCGGAGGGGAAAACCTTGGACAAATTGACGACATCATCTATTTCCAGAAAAAACTTTACAAGTCTCTCAACGTTCCTTCTAATCGCTTAGAGCAAGAAGCACAGTTTTCACTTGGACGTTCTACTGAAATTTCAAGAGATGAAGTTAAGTTCCAAAAATTTATTAATCGCTTACGCAAAAAGTTTTCTTGGATGTTCCTTGACTTGCTAAAAACACAATTAATCCTTAAGGGTATTATTAGTGAGCAAGATTGGGTACAATTCAAAGAAGATATTGTAATTGACTTTATTCAAGATTCGGCATTTGCTGAGTTAAAAGAAAATGAAATTATGCGTGAACGTATTAGTCTATTGACTGATATGGATCAATACGTTGGTGAGTATTTCTCAAAAGAATGGATACGTAAAAACATTCTAATGCAGACCGATGACGATATTGAAAGAATGAAAGAAGAGATCGAAGCTGAAAAGTCTAGTGGTGAAATTGAACCCGAAGATGAAGATCTTGAAAATTAATTTATTATAAATAATAAGGAATAATATTATGACTACAATTAACAATTTAATTGACGCTTTAGGTAACGGAAAAACCGCAACGGCTAATACAGTGTTTGCGGATTTGATGTCAGCTAAAATCAGTGCAGCACTTGATGCTAAGAAAGTTAATATGGCTAATCAGGTGTACAATGGCGCAATGAATAAACAGGAAACAGAAAATGTTGACGTACAAACAGTTGATACAGAATCTGAATGAAGCAAATAAAGTCGTAAAGACTATGAAAGTTGGCAAAAAGTCAACTGCTGAAATTCAACAAAATGGTTCTAAATTTTCTGTTGTTATCGATGGCGAAGTGTTAGGCGATAAATATAAGTCAGCAAAAGATGCTGAGACTGCAGCAAAAGAATTTGCTGATTTAATGGGAACATAATATATGAAGCTCATAACAGAACATTTAGATAATTCTGTAAGCTATATTACCGAGGAAAAAAACGGTAAAAAGAATACCATCATTGAAGGTATCTTTATGCAAGCAGAATCTAAAAACCGTAACGGTAGGATTTATCCTAGAGCCGTTATGGAATCTGCCGTTAACAAATATGTTACGGAACAAGTTTCTAGAGGTAGAGCAGTTGGGGAACTAAATCACCCTGAAGGCCCTACAATTAATCTAGATAAAGTATCACATCGCATTACCGAGCTCACTTGGGACGGAAATAATGTGATGGGTAAGGCGCTAGTGTTGGATACTCCTATGGGTCAAATCGTAAAAGGTTTGGTCGAAGGTGGTGTTCAATTGGGCGTTTCTAGTCGTGGTATGGGATCTCTTGTACAAAAAAATGGAGTTGCAATGGTTGGCGAAGATTTTATCTTAGCAACTGTTGACATTGTTCAAGATCCATCAGCACCTGAAGCCTTTGTAAATGGCATCATGGAAGGGGTTGAGTGGATTTGGGAAAATGGTATTCTAAAAGCACAAGATGTTGAAAAATATGAGACTGAGATTAAGCGTTCATCTTCTTCAAACTTAGCGGAAGCTCAGTTGAAGGTGTGGCAAGATTTCCTCTCAAAACTTTAACTCTATATAATATAGAAGGAGTAAAAACTTATGTCAGAGAAAATCCAAAACGAAGAATTGGATCTCATCGAAGACGTTGCTGAAGTCGATCTCCAAGATGATGACCTCGCTGAAAATGTTGAAGTTGAGAACGAGGAAGTCACCATGGAAGAGAGCGTTGAGTCTGCTGAAGAAGAAGTTGTTGCAGAAGCAGCAACCCCACTTACTAAAGCAGGCATGGTTAACGCCATGTATCAATCAATGTCAAAGATGAAAAAAGCCGATTTACAGGCCGCCTATGAAAAATTTATGGGTAATGATGAAGAAGGCGATGAGGAAGACGAAGACGAAGAAGACGATATGGACGAAAGTGTTCAAGACGATTCAGCCGCTGCTAGCGACGAAACCGTTAAGAATATTAATAAATCCAAACCTGCTCAAGCTAAGCAGCCAAAAGGACAAGCCAAAGAGTCATATGACTTCAAAGCTGACTTGGACGCTCTAGTTACTGCAGATTCTACTTTGTCCGAAGGATTCCAACAGAAAGCAGCCACAATTTTTGAAGCAGCAGTTAAGTCTAAGATTGCCGAAGAAATTGATCGTCTAGAGGAAGAGTATACTCAATCTCTAGAAGAAGAAACCGCTGAAATCAAATCTCAACTCGTTGAAAAGGTAGATTCATACCTTAATTACGTAGTAGAGCAATGGATGACAGATAACCAGGTTGCTATTGAAAACGGTCTCCGCACTGAAATTGCTGAATCCTTTATGGACTCATTGAAATCAGTATTTGTTGAGCATTATATCGAAGTACCCGAATCTAAAGTCGATATGGTTGATGACTTAGCTGCACAGGTTGAAGAACTTGAAGAGCAGTTAACGAAAGCTACCGAAGACAATATTCGTTTACACGAGTCTGTACATGCACTACAACGCGCAGAGATTATTGTTGAAGCTGCTAAAGATTTAGTTGCTACTGAAGCAGAAAAACTAAAATCATTAGTAGAAAAGGTTGATTTCGAAGATGCTGAAACTTTTGCTAAGAAAGTTGCTACCATCAAAGAGTCATACTTTACTAAATCTAAAATTGTTGAGTCTGCTGAAGAAGCAGAAATTACCTATGGCTCAGCTGAAGATCAGACTGTACTCAATGGTGTAATGGCCCAATACGCCTCAGCTATTTCCAGAACCCTTAAAAAATAAATTAGGAGATACCTATAATGTTTAATGCAGAAGACGCCCAAAAGAAATGGGCACCCATCCTAGAACACGCTGACTTGCCTGAAATCAAAGATAACTACAAGCGTTCAGTAACTGCTGTTCTATTAGAAAACCAAGAGAAAGCACTCCGCGAAGAGCGTAGCGCTATGGGCTTTCAGCCTCTAACCGAAACTGCTGCTAACGCTACTGGCGCTGGCGTAGCTGGTTGGGATCCTGTCCTAATCTCTCTTGTTCGTCGTTCAATGCCTAACCTAATGGCTTATGACATTGCTGGTGTACAGCCTATGTCTGCTCCTACTGGTTTGATCTTCGCAATGAAGAGCCGTTATAGCACCCAAGGTGGTACTGAAGCTCTCTTCGACGAAGCTAACAGCGCATTCTCTGGTGCTGGTACACAAGTTGGTGCATCTGATTCACTAGGTTCATACGGCACTGACACTACTCCTGCTGATACAGTAGAAGATAGCTTTACAACTGGTACTGGTCTAACGACTGCTGCTGGCGAAGCTCTTGAGAACACTGGCGGTTCAATGGGCCAAATGGCTTTCTCAATCGAGAAGACTAGCGTAACTGCTAAGACTCGCGCATTGAAAGCTGAGTACACCATGGAACTAGCTCAGGATCTTAAAGCTGTTCACGGCCTTGACGCTGAGACTGAACTTGCTAACATCCTTTCAGCTGAAATTCTTGCTGAAATTAACCGTGAAGTTGTTCGCACTATCAACGTTAAAGCTAAGCTTGGCGCTCAGACTTCTAACGTTACAACTCCTGGCGTTTTCGATGTATCAGCTGACTCTGATGGTCGTTGGTCTGTTGAGAAGTTCAAGGGTCTAATCGTTCAGATCGACCGTGAAGCTAATGCGATTGCTAAAGAAACTCGTCGTGGTAAGGGCAACTTCATTGTTTGTTCTTCAGACGTTGCTTCTGCTCTATCTGCAGCTGGTCTTCTAGACTACACTCCTGCTCTAGCAGCTAACCTACAGGTTGACGATACTGGCAATACTTTTGCTGGTGTACTCAATGGTCGTATGAAGGTCTATATTGATCCTTATGCTAGCAATGACTACGTAACTGTTGGTTATCGCGGTACTAACCCATATGACGCTGGTATGTTCTACGCTCCTTACGTTCCATTAACTATGGTTCGTGCAGTTGGCGAGAATGACTTCCAGCCACGCATCGGGTTCAAGACTCGCTACGGTATGGTTGCTAACCCATTTGCGGGTGGCGCCTCTTCTAGCGAAACTGGTACTAACCGTGCTAACCAGTACTATCGCATCTTTGCGGTAACAAACATCTTGGCTGCTTAATAGTAGCTTGATGGTATGAAAGAGGAGGCTTCGGCCTCCTCTTTTTTTTATATAAATAAAGCTATATACTCATTGAGAGAGAAATGATATGGCTACTCAAATTTTATCCCCATTAAATCCTGCAGCGTTCAATCTTGTAATTGATACGTTGAAATATCCTAATGCTCAGTTCTCTATACAAACTGCCGCACTACCAGACTTAACTGCTACTGGAGCTGCTTTTAATACACCAAAAAGAAATATCACGCAAATGCCTGATAAGATTTCTTATGGTTCTTTTACATGCGCATTCTTAGTTGATGAAAATATGCTTAACTATGAAGAGATTCATGATTGGATGCTAGACCTAGTAGAAACCAATGACGAAGGTGCAAGTAAAGTTAGGGATATGGTATTACAGGTAAGAAATAGTAATAATAACGTTGTAAAAGAAATTCAATTTATTGACGCGTATCCAGTTAATTTAAGTTCAATTCCATTTGATCTAACCGCTGGTGATGTGAATTATCTTGTTGCAACTGTCGAATTCTATTATAGTTACTTTAATATGATTACAACTGGCTAATTTTATGGTATAATATATAATTTATACGTGAGGACTTTATTATGCTTAATCTTGAAGATGTACTGAAAATGTGGGCCAAAGATTCTGAAATCGATGATATTCGATTAGATGATGCTTCAAAAAATACTGCTAAACTGCATGCAAAATACTTGGAAATGTTATCCATTAGTAAATTGCAATTACGCAAAAAAGATTTAGAATTCAAAACTCTACTAAAAAATAAATGGCTTTGGTACAATGGCAAATTGTCAAAGACTGAGATTGATAATCTTGGTTGGGAATACGATGCGCTAAATGGTTTGAAGATTCTTAAAGGTGAGATGGATTACTATTATGATGCTGATCCACACATCCAAGAAGCTCAGGCAAGAATTGACTACCTTAAGACGCTTATAGATACCTTAGAAGAAATTATTAATAATATCCGCTGGCGTCATAGTACAATCAAAAATATGATTGACTGGAGGAGATTTGAAAGTGGTAGTTAATGGATATTATAAAAGTAAAGAATAAAAACCATTCTTTTCTACATATTGAATGTGAACCATCTATAGAGAATGAACTATCCGATTTCTTTTGTTTTTACGTGCCTGGTTATAAATTTATGCCGGCATATAAAAATAAAATGTGGGATGGAAAACTTAGACTATTTGATCTAAGAACAAAAGAACTTCCAGCTGGTCTATTTCCTTATTTACAAGAGTTTGCTAATACTCCTGGACGTGATTATTCCATTGAATTAATCCATAGTAACTATTACGGTATTCCTAATAGTGAAGGCGAGTGTGACATGTCATTTGTAAATGATTTGACACTTAGTAGCCGTGGATCACAAATTACTCCTACTGATTACCAGCTTAAAGCTGTTGAGCATTCATTACTTAATAAAAGATCTCTATTAGTTTCTCCTACAGCTTCTGGAAAATCGCTCATTATTTACATGCTTGTTCGTTGGTATCTAGAAAACCACGATAAAAAAATTATTATTATTGTACCAACAACATCGCTTGTTGAGCAAATGTATAAAGACTTCGGAGATTATTCTGAATACGATAAAGGCTTTGATATTGAGAAAACTGGCCATAGAATCTATTCAGGTAGAGAAAAAATTACTAATCAGCGACTAATTATTACCACATGGCAATCAATATACAAAATGCCAGCACAGTGGTTTGAAGATTATGGTATGGTAGTTGGTGATGAGGCACACACATTCAAAGCAAAAAGTCTTACTTCAATTCTATCTAAGTGTAGAGAAGCCGAATATAGATTTGGTACTACCGGTACGTTAGATGGAACAGAAACACATAAACTAGTTCTAGAAGGTTACTTTGGAATTGCTCATTATGTGACTACAACTAAATCATTAATGGATATAGGAACGCTAAGTTCATTAGACATTTCGGTTTTACTTCTCAAGTATTCTGATGAAGAATGTAAGTTGATAAATAAAGTAAAGTATCAAGAAGAGATTAACTTTATTGTTGGTCATTCGGCAAGAAATAATTTTATTTCGAACCTTGCTCTTGATCAAGATGGTAATACCTTAGTGTTGTTTCAATTAGTTGAAAAACACGGTAAACCATTATATGATCTAATCAAAGCAAAAGCGCATGAACGAAGAAAAATATTCTTTGTTTCTGGTGCTACAGATGTAGATGTCCGTGAACAGGTTAGATCTATCATCGAAAGGGAAAAAAATGCTATTATTGTCGCAAGTCTTGGTACCTTTTCTACTGGGATTAATATTCGCAATTTGCATAATATCATCTTTGCTTCTCCATCCAAGTCACAGATCAAAGTACTCCAAAGCATTGGGCGAGGATTGCGAAAATCAGACGATGGAAGAGGGACAAAACTCTATGATCTTGCAGACGATCTACACTGGAAAAACAGCAAAAACTACACGCTGAATCATGCCTCTGATCGTATAAAGATATATACTAAAGAGAAGTTCAATTATAAAATTTACGAGATCAAACTATGAAACATGTATTAGGAGATTTGAATATTCAACAATTCAATCTTACCTCCGGAGATTCTATTATTGGTTTAGTAAAGTCTGTTGAAGGCAATATGGTTATAGTTGAAAAGCCATTGGTGATATCACGTACGGTGAATGGTGGAATGGAAGCTCATTATTTTAGTGTCTATATGCCTTTATCAGAAAGCACATTAATTAAAGTCAATTATAATAATATTGTTGCTGTGAGTGATGTAACTGATCTAATAAAAGAAAAGTATATTCGCACGTGTATTGAAGATGACATGGATAATACTAATGATGACGATGATGAATTAGATGAATTTGATTCTGATGAACCTCATGAAATCTCTGTTATAAAAAATAGTATAATTTATCATTAAAAATTAGTATATACCCCTTCTCTCCCGGTTGACTCTATTATTATATCACATATTCTGGGTTTTGTACACAGGTTTGTGATAATTATTTCTTATGTACAAAACCCATGAATTGTTGTATAATATACTCTATTGTACGAACAATAAAATAAACTTGGAGTTATATTATGGAAAAACTAAAACCAAAAGAAAAACCGCATTACGTCAACAATAGAGAATTTTCTTTTTCTGTTGTAGAGTATGTAAAATCAGTTCAAGAAGCAGAAGCAAATGGTAAACCTATTCCGGTAGTTACAGACTATATTGCTACATGCTTTCTTAAAATTGCCGAAGGCTTATCACATAAAGCCAACTTTATTCGGTACACCTATCGCGAAGAAATGGTAATGGATGCAGTTGAAAATTGTTTGAAAGCAATTATGAACTACAACATTGAAGCAGCAACTCGTACAGGTGATCCTAATGCATTCGCATACTTTACTCAAATTTGTTATTTTGCGTTCTTACGTCGAATTGCAAAAGAGAAAAAGCAACAAGATATTAAGTTCCGCTGGCTTGAAAGTGCTGGCTTAGAAGATTTTGTTAAGTATGCTAATGAAGGTGATCATGTAGATTCAGATATGAATGGCTTTATTGACGAATTACGATCTCGTATTGATCGTGTACGTAATGTAGATAAACAAATTAAAGATTTTGCTTTATCTCAAAAAGAGGAAGAAGAGGAAGATCGCCATTCCGGAATTGAGATGTTTATGTAATATGAAGATTGCTATTTTGAATGATACCCATTGTGGTATTCGTAATTCGTCAGATATTTTTATTAACTACCAAGAAAAATTCTATAGTGAAGTATTCTTTCCTTATCTAAAAGAAAATGGTATCACTCAAATCTTGCATTTGGGTGATTACTATGATCATCGAAAGTTTATTAACTTCAAGGCTTTGAATTCAAATCGTAAAATGTTTCTTGACGTTCTAAAGAACGAAGGGATTCATATGGATATTATTCCTGGTAATCATGATGTTTTTTATAAGAACACAAATGATCTTTGTTCTCTTAAAGAATTATTGGGATACTATACATCTAATGTGAATATCATTATGAAACCTAAAGTGGTTGATTATGATGGATTGCCTATTGCATTACTCCCTTGGATTAATCATGAAAACTATGTTGAATCAATTGAATTTGTTAAAAAGTGTAAAGCACCATTTCTTGCTGGTCACTTAGAATTAATTGGATTTGATATGATGAAAGGTATGCCGAATCAGCATGGTATGACTAGTGAAATCTTTGATCGATTTGAATTGGTAATGTCAGGACACTTTCACACAAAATCAAATAAGAGTAATATTCACTACCTAGGTTCTCAAATGGAGTTCACTTGGTCAGATTGCGATGATCCAAAGTTTTTTCATGTAATCGATACAAAAGATCGTAGCATCACCGCTGTTCGTAATCCATTTACTATATTTGAAAAAGTTGTGTACAATGATGAACAAATGGATTATAATGGTTATGATACAAGTAAATTAGAAAATAAATTTGTAAAAGTAATTGTTATAAAGAAAACAGATCCATTCTTGTTTGATGCATTTATTGATCGAATTCAGAATGAGGAAATTCATGAATTAAAGATTGCTGAAACGTTTGAAGAGTTTACTGGTGAAAACGTAGATGATGAATCTATTTCAGTAGAAGATACTACTGAACTATTGGATTCCTATGTTGACGCGGTTGAAACAGATCTAGATAAAGCTAAAATTAAAAACTTAATGAGATCACTTTACGTTGAGGCACAGAACGCAGAATTAGTATGATAAAGTTTGAATCGGTAAAATGGCGCAACTTTCTGTCGACAGGTAATGATTGGACAGAAATTTTACTTAATAAATCTCCAACAACATTAATTGTAGGTCAAAACGGTGCAGGAAAGAGTACTCTACTTGATGCTCTTTCTTTTGCTTTGTTTGGTAAACCACACCGTAATATTAATAAACCACAATTAGTAAACACCATCAATAATAAACAATGCGAAGTTGAAGCGTGTTTTTCAATTGGATCGCATAGTTTCAAAATTGTTCGTGGTATCAAACCTGGAAAGTTTGAGATCTGGCAAAATGGTAATATGATTAACCAAAGTTCTGCTTCTAGAGATTATCAACAATTTCTAGAACAGAACATCTTAAAACTTAACCATAAATCATTTCACCAAATTGTTGTATTAGGTTCTAGTTCGTTTATTCCCTTTATGCAACTACCCACTGGTATTCGTCGAGAAGTAATTGAAGACTTATTGGATATTGGTGTTTTTTCTAAGATGAATCAAATTCTGAAAGAAAAAGATGGTAAACTTCGCGAAGAAATTAATGCTATTAGTTATGAATACGATTTGAATAAAGAAAAAATCGCTATTCAGAAAAAATACATTAAAGATATTACAGAAATTAATGATGAACAAATTTCTAAGAAGCAAGATCAAATTAAAGCAAACCAAGATGAAATTGAGCAATTACAATTAGTTAATAGTAAAACCTCAATTGCGATTGCTAAATTACAAGAAGGTCTTGCTGATAATATCAAAAATGCTCAAGATAAAAAGCAAAAGTTATTACAATTCAAAACCCAATTTCAAACTCAAATTAAGTCAGTTGTAAAAGATGCAAAGTTCTATGAAGAAAACGATGCATGCCCAACTTGTTCTCAAGATATTGGTGAAGATCTTAGAGCTCAAAAATTAATTGAAGCGCAATCAAAAGCAAAAGAACTAAATATTGGAATTGAAAAGGTATCAGAACAAACTACATTGGTTGAATCCACAATAGCTGAATTAGCTATTACTTCAAATGATATTTCTCTAAAGACAAATGAAATATCTAATAATAATTCTACCATTACTAGTTTGCAAAAACAAATTCATTCAATTGAAGATGAAATTGAATCTCTTCGTGGTTCATCTGGCGATTTATCAAAAGCAAATCAAGACTTAACTGAATTACAAGAAGCTCGTAATATCTTATCTGAAAATAAGCTTAAGTTAATTGATACAAAGTCATATAATCAAGCCGCGTCAGAAATGTTAAAGGATACTGGTATTAAGACAAAAGTAATTAAGCAATATTTGCCAGTAATGAATACGCTTATTAATAAATATTTACAGGTACTAGATTTCTTTGTTCAATTCAATTTGGATGAAAGCTTTAATGAGACCATTAAGTCTCGGCATCGTGATTCATTCAATTATGCATCTTTTTCCGAAGGTGAAAAACAACGAATTGATTTAGCATTATTGTTTACTTGGCGACAAATTGCTAAGATGAAAAATTCAACATCTACTAATCTATTAGTACTTGATGAAACGTTTGATTCATCTCTAGATCATGATGGTATTGATAACCTAATGAAAATTCTACATACACTTGATGATAATAGTAATGTCTTTGTGATATCTCATAAAGGTGATTTGCTGGATGGTAAGTTCAGAAGCAAGATTGAATTCATTAAAGAACACAACTTCAGTAAAATTAAGGTATAACGTGTATCATAAAAGATACAATGTATCATAAAAGATACACTTTATTACAATTATTTTCTCCTTATAAATCAATAACTTAGACTATAGGCAACTCTAAGTTATTGATTCTAAAGGGAAAAAATATTTTCACAAAACTGTTTACATTCTCTCCAGCTATGGTATAATAGTATAGTAAATTGATGAGGAAACACTGTGGAAACTTCAACTCCCATTTTAGCTAAGCTTCTAGCTAACGAGAATATTACAGTTATTCAAGGCAATTATCGTACAGCGTACTTTGATTTGAATAGCCGTACTCTTGGCTTGCCAATGTATAAGCAATACACCCAAGACGTAACTAATCTAATGATTGGTCACGAAGTTGGTCATGCACTATATACTCCATTTGATGGTTGGCATGCTAGTGATACTGAGTATGAATTTCCTCGTTCATTTGTCAATGTTGTTGAAGATATTCGTATTGAACGCAAGATTCAATCTAAGTATCCTGGTTTGGTTTCAGTCTTCAAACGTGGATATAGAGTACTAGTTGATGAAAACTTTTTTGGTACAAAAGATCGCGATCTTGAATCATACTCGCTAATTGATCGTATTAATATTAAAGCTAAACTAGTAGACTTAGTAGATGTTACTTTTTCAGATGAAGAGCTACCTTTAGTCCAGCAAGCTTTTGCTGTAAAAACATTTGAAGATGTATTGGCTGCATGTCAAGCAATTTATGACTTTATGAAATCAGCTGAAGAACCTGAAACTGAGCATACTTCATATAGTGTACCTGAAGATGGTGGTGAAGACGATGAAGATGGCGACTATGAATCTAGTACGAAAGAATCGTCAGACGAAAATGATGAATCATCTGAAAAAGAAACTCCTACTCCTACAGATCAAGATATAAAAGAAGAAACTCCAGCTGAAGAATCTTCTGAAGAAAAAGATCCAAGTACTACTGATAATTCTCAAGAAAAATCTGACGAACAAAAATTTGACTCAGAAACTGATCAATACTTTAGATCTAATGAAAATAATTTGGTTGATGAATCAATCGATAGTGTATTATACGTAGATAAAATTAGCAAAGAGCAAGTAGATAATATGGTGTATCCATATGAAGTTATTAAAGCTGGTCGAGAAGACATGTTAAGTAAGCTTCTTCAAGAAAGTCCACTACATATTGCTGAAATGCTCAATGAGATTGATACTGAATATAAAACCTTTTTAGACGAAAGTAAAAAAATTGCATCAGTTCTTGCCAAAGAATTTGAAATGCGCAAAGCAGCATATAGATCTATTAGAGCTCGTACATCCAGATCTGGAGTACTTAATACTGCCAAGCTTCATAACTATAAATTCAGCGATGATATTTTCAAATCATTAACTGTACTTGCAGATGATAAATCTCATGGTATGATTATGATGATTGATTATTCTGGCTCAATGTGTAATGTAATTAATTCTGTTATAAAGCAAACACTAAATCTTGCTTTCTTCTGTAAAAAGGTAAATATACCATTCAAAGTTTATGGGTTTACTAATAGTGGTGATTCCCAAGCAGACGTTAATGAAAATCCAATAGCTCCCACTATTCGTATGGGTAGGGCTGCTTTATTCGAATTACTTAATTCTTCGTTGAACACAGCAGAATTTGAAAAGGCTTGTGCCGAAATGTATCGTGCTAGCCGCGTGGCTTATCTGGGTAGTAGGTATGAATCATTGGGTTCTACTCCACTTAATGAATGCTTGCTAGCAATGGAACATATCATTGATGATTTTAGAAAAAAACATAGCATTCAAAAAATGAACTTCATTCTTTTGACTGATGGTGAAGGCCAAAGATTAAATTTTATACAACCACTTGGTTTTGATCACTCACTAAGATATAAAGAGGTTTCTATTAAAACAAAAGATGGAAGTCAGGTCAAAACTCGCTATTGGGATACTTGGAAAAGCGCAAACCAAATTCTAAATGTCTATAGAAAAAATGGTATCAATACCATTGGGTTCTATTTAGCAGAAAATAATTATGGCTTTCGCGGTGCAATTTATTCAAATTCTGAAGACTTTATTAATGATAAAGAAATCAATGAACTTCGTAAAGCATATAACTCGCAAAAATTTGTATCAATTGACACTGCCTTTGGATACAACAAATATTTTATATTGAAGGGAGATTCGAAAAGCTTGAATACTGATGTCGATGAATTGGCCATTGATCCAGATGCTTCTCAAGCACAAATAAACAAAAGTTTTAAGAAATTTGCCAATTCTAAGAAGGCAAATAGGGTTCTGGCTACTCAATTTGCTCAGGCTATAGCCTAAGTTGTTGATTCTAAAGGGAAAAATAATTTGAAAATAAATGCACAAACCTATGTACTTATCAGAAAGTCTATGGTATAATAGACTTGTCTATTGATGATGATGATCCTAAAAGGAAACTATATTATGTCTTTTGAAACCACAATCGTTTCACTCTTGAAAACCTCTTTTCCTGCTATTGTTGATGGTAACTACTCTGCAAAAGATGTGGTTGACTTGGCGAAAGCTAATGGATTGTCTGGTAATAAAACATATAAGTATGTTACTAGTCAGCCAAAAGTTAAGCGTGGTGTTTATCACCTAGCTGCAACAGTATTAGATTTCAAACAAGAGAAAAATAGTGCAATGACGTCAACAGTATCATCTGTGATGAATGAAGAAATCTTTGTTCCAACTAAAGATGAATGCTACGTCCCTTGGGGTAACTCAAAGGATGTGCAGTCTATCATTCAATCTCGGATTTTTTATCCAACATATATCATGGGTCTTTCAGGGAATGGTAAGACTATGATGATCGAACAAGCATGTGCTCGAGCAAATCGTGAGTATGTGCGAGTCCAGATTACTCCGGAAACAGACGAAGATGATCTAATCGGTGGCTTTCGTTTGGTAAATGGTGAGACCGTATTCAATAAAGGTCCCGTTATCAAAGCGATGGAAAAAGGAGCTATACTCCTTATCGATGAAATTGATCGTGGGTCTTCGAAAATTATGTGTCTGCAAGGAGTACTCGAGGGTAAACCAGTTCTTATTAAGAAAACTGGTGAAGTGATCACGCCAAAAAATGGTTTCAATATCATTGCAACGGCGAACACTAAAGGCAAAGGTTCAGACGATGGCAAATTTATTTATGCTAGTATCATCGATGAAGCCTTCCTTGAGCGTTTCACTATTACTCTCGAGCAACCATACCCATCAAATGCAGTTGAGAAAAAGATTCTATTGAATCACATGACTAAGTATAACTGCACTGATGAACAGTTCGCTGATACTCTAACTTCTTGGTCTACAGCTATTCGTAAGACTTTTGAAGATGGTGGTATTGACGAGATTATTTCAACACGTCGACTATGTCACATTATACAGAGCTTTTCGATCTTCAAAGATCGTAAAAAGGCTATTGAACTTTGTGTAAATCGATTTGATACTGATACTAAACAAGCATTCATTGATTTGTATAGTATGGTTGATGCTGAATCGCTTCAACAGGTTCCTACAAACGAATCAGGATCGATTGATGACATTCTAGAAGATGTACTTGTTTCGGAGTATAAGTAATGATTAATTATAAATTTCGCGAAGATGAACTAATTGAAGAGTTCAAGTCCTATATTGATAAAACATATAGTGGCCACTACAATACTGGTAATATTCAGTCATCTGAAGTTATTGTAGACCGCGGTCATGGTGCCGGATTCTTTCATGGCAATATCGATAAGTATAATGGCCGTTATGGTAAGAAAGGAGAGTCTCCAGATGAATGGCGAAAAGACATTGTAAAAATTATCCATTATGGTTTCCTTGCTTTATACGAACATGATCGTGTCCATAGCAAAGAAACAAAAGAGGTGGATTATTCTGATACTAGTGCGTATACCCTTAATATAACCCCAGTTGACTTTGGTGGAGCAATAGCCAGTGATATAATCTCATTTAGTGGAATGGATAGCTGGGTGGGTGATATTACTTTGACTCCTTCTGTAGAAGGTGCCATTGATATATCTATGTACAATGATGACACAATGGTGTATAATACTTACTTACAAACAACAAATGAATCTAATAAGGATGAAAAATGAAACTTAGTAATGAAACAATTGCCACATTGAAAAACTTTTCTGCAATTAACAGTAATGTTATTCTTAACTCTGGCAATGTAGTGAAAACAATGTCTGAATCAAAGACAATTCTTGGATCTGCTACAGTTGCAGAAGACTTTCCAGGGCAAATCGGAATTTATGATTTGAATGAATTTCTATCTGTGCTTGGTATGTTTGATTCTCCAGATCTCTTCTTTGAAGAAACATTAAAGTCTGTAAAGATCACTGAAGGTAAACGCGCAGTTAAGTATTTCTTTTCTGAACCATCAATCTTGACTTCACCAAGTAAAGATATTAATATGCCACCATGTGAAGTTACTTTTACACTTACAAATGATGACATGTCTAGTATTCGTAAAGCTGCATCTGCTCTTGGTGTAACTGATATGGTTGTACGATCTAGTGGTACTGGTGATACCGCAGTGATTGTTGTTACCGATACAAAGGATGCAACATCAAATACATTTGAACTTGAAGTTGAAGGCCTTGGTGCTCATACTGAAAAATTTAACTTTATCTTCAATATTTCTAATTTCAAGTTTGTTGCTGGCGATTATGATGTATCAATCTCATCTAAGCTAATTTCAAACTTCAAACTAAAAGGCAGTGAAACTCAGTATTGGGTAGCACTAGAGAAAAACTCTACGTATGGAGAATAAAATGGCAATTAATCCAAAAGTTCCAGAAGCAGAAGAACTTACAACAGATGATCTTATCAATGTTCTTCGAATTATTAACACCGCTACTGAACGTAATGCGTTCAAAGCAAATGAACTATCTTTTGTAGGAAGTGTTTATGACAAATATACCCGTTTCATCCGAGCAGCTCAGCAAGAAGCTGAGGTTTCAGATGTTGAACCTGGAGAATCAGCTTAAAATGATTATTAGTAACCCTGCAGATCGTAAAACAATTAAAGATGCAATGGTAGAATTCTCAAATTCAGCAACCCGAGCTGAAGCTGAAAAAGATCTACAAAAGAATATTATCATTGAACTATCTGATAAAGTTGGTGTTGAAAAGAAATATCTTTCTAAGCTAGCAGCATTTTATCATAAGCAAAACTTTGCACAGCAACAGCAAGAAAAAGAAGAAATTGAAGAGTTGTATGAATCAGTCATGACTACTCAAAATCC
>CAYVBV010000011.1:0-8895 GCA_964449745.1 uncultured Polynucleobacter sp.
ATGCATCTTTACTACGCACCTTTACCCAGGCACAGTTAGAGTATCTAATGAGATCGTGGGCTAAATCAGACATCAATAAATCAAAGGGCTGACCAGAGACCAGCTCAATCTCTTTAATCCTGCGCTTGATATAATCAACAGTCTCCCTATCGTTACCTACAAACTCCCAACCTGCTAAAACAAAGCGCTGTACTTTCTTCTGAATAGCTTTGAATAAGAAAGCATCAGTATCTTGAGCTATTTGAATTTCAGTTAAGTCATATTCAGGCTTAAACCAATTGCCTCTATGTCTATCAGCGTAAGGCATAGACCTAGCATTGATTCGCTTGACGCGTACTCCAGAAATTTTCTCTGCATTGATAGGTTTGTTTCTATCATGCAGCATAATCTCTTTACTATCTGATAAGACTTTTAAAGCTTCAGTAATTAATAATGATTTCATATATTTTCCTCAATATGGAGTATTTACTGCGTCTGATGTTTCTTGAGAGATCTGGGCCCCATCTCTAGAAGCCTGATTTATCATTCCTTGAAGCGCAGCTCCCTGCTCTTGCATTCTCCTATAAGTTTCTAGCAAAGTAGGATCTTCAGGCGCTGGTTGAGGTGGAGTTGGTTGTGGCCTTGGTGCTGCTGGAGCTACTGCTGGCGCAGCAGCTCTTTGAATTGCTGGAGTAGGAGCTACTGGTTTATAGATGATTCTAAAATTATTTTCAGCACTATTTGCTATCTCTTCATCTCTAAAAAAATCAAATCTATCATTATTTCTAAGTAATGTACCAAAATTTGGTACTACTTCATACTTATATAATATATCTTTAATTCTTACTCCATCGTTTATAGATTCTTTTTCTTTAAAAGCACTAAAATCTTCATATTCTTCATAATTTACACTTGTGAAGATGTCAAACACTGAGCTTCCAGATCCATCTTTTTCTTTGATTTTTTTATCTAATTTACTTACTATACTTCCATATAGTAAATACTTCTTATCAACTCCACCAAAATAAGAATAAAATACATTATCATCAAATAAATCATAAGGCCAAGCTTCGAGCGGTACTTCATCTATCATCGCTTTAATAAGAATTTTTCCTACGTATGTAGGCAAACCTTCGTTAATAAAAACAAAACCGCTACCTTCTACTTCTTTTTGAAGTATTTTTTCATTTATAAAATTAGAAAAATAAGAAGTTCCAAATTTAAAAAAGAACCCCATATATCTTTTGTAAAAATAATAAAGTTCTTCAGCTAACTTATCTAAGAAGTCTGAACGATTTAACCCTTCTACTAGTCCAGGTGTTTCAAATTTGGTAATAATTTCTTCTAAATTTTTATATTTACTATATGCTTTTGCATTGTGAAATACTAACACTTCATCTGTTTCATTTAATTCTCTTCCATTCAAAGCGCTGCTATTCCAAAGTAAATAAGCTCCTTCTTCATTTTGAAGAACCCCCTCTATTGTTCCAAAATAACAAACAATATTATCATTTATATTTTGCTCTCCTGAAAATACTTTAGATCCATTTAAATACAAATCAAATTTTCCGTCTATTAAATCTTTCTTTAAAGTTTCTGAAGAGCAAACTCTAAACCTTGGGCTTGGCCCATTTCCCGGAACAACATTTTTTATTTCAAATTTTTGAACTACTTTAATAATCTCATTTTCATATTCTTTTTTTAATTTTTTATTAATCATCAAGTAGTTAATAAAAGGCAATAGATAATAAAACCTTTTTCTATATATGAAAATTGTTTCTTCAAGCTGGTAATAGTCTTCGTCTTTTAATGGTTCTGTTGAACTTAAAAACTCAAATTCCTCATTGTCCTCGTCATCAAATAAAATTTCTTTTTCTGGATTGCTTCTGTTTGTTAAATAAAAGTTTTCTCCACGAAACTGCATTGTATGTACATGTTCGTGTACTAGTGTTGACGCAAAATTACTTTCAAAACGAAAATCATAATTTTCGTTTATTTCATTTAATGAACTAAAGTACTGTTTATTTTTAAATAAAAAAGTAGGAAAAATTCTTTCATAATCTGCGCCTCCATAAATACCTTCATTCCATGAACCATTTTTGCATACATATGCAATCCCAAGCATATCCGACTCTAACCATTTTAATTCTTCATTCAAGTATATATTAAACATTCCAGTTTCTGTTGAATCGTTAGTTAGTACAAAGCCAAGAGCGTTTTGTCTATTTACAAAGTGGCTCGCTCCTATTTTTAAATTTAAATTTTTAGGAAAAACAAAACTTACTATATTTTCATTTCTAGCTTCATCTATAGTTTTTTCTTTTTCATATAAAAAATTATCGTAATAATAACTTAATAAGAAATTTTTATTTTTAAATCTTTTTAGTATAAAATTCTGATATCCATAACAAGATAGCTTTCCTGTAAAGAATCTTCTTAGCCCCTCTAAAGATTCCGTTACTATTCCGTCACTTAGTGTTATTTCTTTAAAAGAAATTTTCTTATCTTTTAAATAATTATTTAATATGTCTTTCTTTTTAGAAATAAGCTCTCCGCACTCCTCATCTTTTATATAAAAAACTCTTACTGAATTTTCAGAAGAAGGATTGTATGAACTAATATACTCTGCTTCCGAATGAAATCCTGGCGCTTCTGTTGGATGGTTAAAACCAATCCAACCTTCATCTTCTAGTCTTTTGAAAATTCCTTTTTCTAACTTTAAACTAGTTTTATCTTTAAAAATATTTTTAAATTTATTTGCTAACTTATATATAATAAAATGCAAAGCTTCTTCTGTTATAAGAGAGCTATCACCACCTTGCAAATAATTATTGTTTTCAATTCTATAGTAACTGCTTATATCTCCTTTTAACAGTTTTAATAATTGCTCGTCATTCATTTTTTTTACAAATTCAATAATATTAAAATCAACGTTTTCTTTCTTTAAAAAATTTCCATATACAAAAGGGATAATCTCTTCTTCTTCGTAATCTGGATCTTCTGGGTCTAGTTCGCTTTTCAATATAAATCCATCTTGGTTGCTTTCTGCAAAACTAAAATTAGAAACAGTAGAAATAAAGTTTATTGGACAATTTAAAAGATTTTGGTCTAATCCAGCTATCGCTTCGCTATTTATAAAATCTATAGAAACTTCTTCTTCTTTTTCTCTTAAGAAGATTTCGTTTTCTATATTTTGAAATATAGGGTAGTCATCCCAAGTTAAAGAATCGTAATTAAAATCATTAACTATAATATCTTCTTCTAATTCTTTCTTAATGGTTTTCCAATGTATCGCAGAATATTCTTTCTCTATATAAATTCTTATTTCATCTTTATTTGATGGGCTTTCTAAAAGTAAATTAAATGTTGATTTTTGATCAAAAATTTTGTCTCTTGTTAATATCGAAATAAAGTTTTGAAACCACTCTCTTGCTGATTCTGATTGGGTCTTTGGTACTTTTAAAACAATGACAGTTAACGATCCTTTTGGTAATAAACCTTTATTTTCTCTTGCATCTAATGGACCGACACTTATCTCAGTCAATAGTTCTACTCTTGGCATTGCTTCTGTATAAGCAAGCCTTCTGGCTTCTTCTGCTAACTTTTTTGCTTTCTCATTCTTATATTCGTCACCTAATACAAAATAAGCTTCTTCTACAAAACGCTCTACGTTCTCCATCTCAGTAACAGTTAGAATCCCTTTAAGCCTCTCTTCTCTTTCCGCCTTATCGATCCTATCTATCTCTCTTCCAGTTTCCATAAAAGCGTTATAAAACTGACTTAACGGATCGTTATATGGAGATAGCGAATCTTGAAAGCTTTTTGTGTTTTCAGGGCTATAAGGATTTATTTGTTTCCCTATTTTTTCAATATTTTCAAAAGTATTGCTAATTCGACGTATAAATGCCATTTAATATCCCCTCATAAATAGAATCAAGATTTCTATCATTAACAACTAAATGACTAGCTACATCTTGGCAATCATTTAAATCTACTTTAACTAAATTGTTAGCATCTATTATAGCAACTTCATTAGGATTTAATGTATAAGTACTACCATTTGAATTATCAAAAGTTAAAGTGTCTTTTGATTCATTAATCTTTACTTCAGTACCTGGATTTGTTTTTTCAATAATAGATTTAAAAACTTCCTGATTATTTTTAATTTTATCGCAGTTAGATAAACCATTTGTTATTAATTCCCAAACACCTCTAAATAATCTTATCAAATGTAATAAGTTTTTAATCTCTCCTAAAAGAGAAATCTCAAGCCCTGCAAATTCTCCAAGAAACGCTTCAAAACCTTTAAATGTTGCTATAATATTATTTACTTGTGATTGAATATAATTCTTAAGCTCATCAAGCTTACCAACTATTAGCTTCTCTACATTAGTAAAAAACTCAGTTACCTTTGCATCAGCTTTATTTAAAGTGCTTATTATCTCGCTACTTTTCTTTCCGCCAAAAATTTTATAATCGCCTTCTACATAATTAGAAGATATATCGAGCCCATACTTACCTAATAAGAAATCAGCTAAATTCCAACGATCACCTTGAGTTTCGCTTTGCGCATTCAAGAAACTCAGATCTGCAGGATTAGTGTTTAGTCTAAGTCTTTCTCTTCTATAATACTCATCTATTAACTTGCCTCCATAAAGCTTCTCTCCCAACTCAAAGCCGCCTTCTAGCGTTCTCGGTGCTTGAGTTACATTGTTCTGAGCAGTACCTAATATCTTTGCAGCTTCACCCCTGTCTCCATAGTCTCTAGGATTTATACTTAACCTTAAATCATCTTTCTTTTTTGTACTTCGATAAATCATAGGGCGAACTTTTATTTTCATTTGCTCTGCAATTACTTCTTTTTTTCTTTTCTCAGCAAGTGCAAGTACTTGAGCTCTTGCTTCTGGCACACTAGTCATTTGATTAGCGTATCTCATATAATTCAAATACAGACTATCTTGCTCTGCTATCGCTATAGCACCTTGCTTATAAGCCTCGTAGTCAGGGACCTTCCTGCTCGTATCCTCTGCGACAAGCTCTATCTTTGCTTTATTTTGGACTACAGGGTCACTTAAAGTTTCGATAAGCTCAGCCTCTCTCCCAATTAACTCATGCACTCTTTTCTCTGCAGCCAGCATCCGTTTATTTGCTCTTTCTCTTGCAGCATACATCATTTCTAAGTCATCAAGTTCTCGTTCTATTTCTCTGGGAGGAAGTCCTGCATTTATTATTACATTAAGAGTTTCTTCGCTTTGCCCAGCTAACCAGCTCAAAAACAATTTTTTAAAATCTTCAAAACTAATATATTTCAATTCATCATAGCTTAAACTATTTAAAACCGTTTGTACATTATTGGCAGAAGTTGGATTCGAAGCCATGTCTAAAAATTGATCTGAGCTCATATAATTTGCAAAAACCACTGGACTATTTCCGAAACGCCCTTCTACTTGCTCCCCCACTTGACCATTATAGATATTCCTATCAACAAGATCTTTTACCCAAGTAACAAAATTAGTCAACAGCACCATCCATTGATTTTTTATAACTATTTGATTGTTTTCTGCCTCGTCTCTTAAAAAGTTATAATCACCAGTCGCTGTTATAAGTTCTTTTAAGGCTTTGTAAATTTCAGCGTCAATATTCTTCAATTCTGTTTCGTAAGAATCAACTACCCCTAAGGTTTCAAATAATCTTCTTGCTGCTAAGAATGCTTTATAGCCAGCATCTGTTATTTTATTAATTAAGCTAACGCCATCTGTTAGAATTTTTGTACCACTTTTATATAGTGATGCTAAAGCTTGAAGCGTTGTACTTACTGCATTTCTTATACAATCTATAAAAGGGAACATTAACCTTGGAATATTCTCTACAAAAGATACTAAACTCTCTACTATCGTTTTGATAATTGCCCCAAGTAATATGCTGGGATCTAACCTAAACTTTAATAAATCAGCAGAATATTTAATAAATAATGTAGGTAGTATTAAATTTAAACCTTTAAGATTTGCAGGGCAAAGTAAATTTTCTCCAAATGCAATTGCAAAGTTACATGTGTATTTCATTAACTCCAATGGACTCATATCTAGGTCTATTTGCTTTAAAAGCTCTTTGATCTTATTAATCAATTTCCCAAGATCAAACAAGAACTCTAATGCCGGGGATATAAACTCTAACTTGATATCAATAAAACAATTAAAACACTTCTCTAAGCCAAAGTTCTGATTTCCAAATACTTTCCCATCTTCACCAAAAAGCCAAGTATCTAAAGTTTTACTAACTTTAGCACCCGCATTCATATTAACACCATTTGTAAATCTTTTTTTATAAAATACTTCTGCAGGCTTTTCATTGAATAAATTAAACTCTGATTTACTTCTTGTTTCATTAACAAAGAAGTCTACCTCTTCTTGACGTTTACTATCTATATCGGTAACCGAACAATCCCCGTAGCTGTTATTTACAAAAATCTCTCTAAAGCTTTTTTCTTTTTTAGCGTTTATCTCTTCTTTTATTTCTACTAATGGTTGAACTAGATTCTCTAAAGTATTGTTGCTTGCTACTACTGTAGCGCTCAATCCCCTTTGCAGTTCTATAAGTACTGGTAAATATCCAATAGAAGAATTAATATCTATTTCTTCTAAAGAAGAATTGCTTAAAGACTTAATTAAGCCTTCTTCATAAGCTCTAATTAACTTGTCAATATCAACTATTAGTAGATCTTCGTTCATTGCCCAACATCTTTGTATTTTTTGCGTTTATTTCTAGGTTTACTTAAATTTTCTTTATACTCTATAGCTTGATTGATAGCTTCGTCAAAAAACAAACTTGCTGTTGTCTCGTCAAGCTTAATCCCTAAAGCTTCATACAAATTTAAAGTGTGACTTAACGATTGCCTTAAGTCATCTTTATGTACAAAATCTCTAGCTATCTTTTTATATAGTCTTTCATAAAGTTCTTCTAGTTCATTATCATCTTTTTCGTAATCATTGTCTTCTCTGTTTAATAAATTTTTTAACATTATTTATAAAACTCCGAAATCAAATCATTAGCTTCTTTATACTGAATCTCTTTTCTCATCTCTAATAACATAATATAATCTTCGTAAGTAATAGTATTTTTATTGCCTCCAAAAACAGCGTTTGCATGTCTTCTTAGCGCAGTGTTATTGCTAATATCATGATTATACTTATGAGGAGATCTAGTAGCTAAATCATTAATCTCATCTTTTTTGTTTTTTAATTGATTGATTAAAGTAACAGCTTCATTTTTTAATGACTCTAGTTTCTTTTTAACTGCGTTTACTTCTGCTTTTGTAAATGCAATACTAGGATTCTCTCTAGCTTTCTTTAATAATAATGCTAGCTCTAAATCATTATATTCAATATTTTCTTCAATAGAATCTTTTATCTTTTGAATATCTTCTTTAGCTGAAGAAATATTGTTAAATAGTTTTCTATTTTCTCTATTTAATTTATTCAAATAAAGATCGTCAAAGAATTTACTCATCAAATATCACCTATAACTCTTTTAACAAAAGTTAGTTTAAGGTTTATGTCGTTTTTGATCTTTGGTCTTTCATGTCCAGGACAATATATTCTAACCCATACTGGTATAGCCGTTTCTGTATTGGCTACTGAATTATTACCTAGTCCTGGTAAATCACAAGCCGAGTTAATTAAAACTTCTCCCCACTCTTTATCAGTAGGTTGTTCTTCGCCATATCTTAGTTTAACTGACCAGCCTGTGCTTGAGAATAAATCTCCTTCAATAAGTTCAGGCATCTCAGGTTTAATTTTAAGGTTTGTATAGTAAAACTCAGAAGAGTAATTTCTTATATAGATTTTCTCTTCATGAGCGCCGCCAGTAAAACCATTATGAGAACTCATTAATTCAGTTAACGGTTCTAGTTCTGAATTCAAAATAACTAAGCTCATATCTTATTTCCTCTGTTTTTATTAAACCCACTACTGTGATCGTTTCTTCTACCAGTAAAAGGAACTCCAGCCAATGCTGCACCAGAGACAGTCATTACTCTCATATTCCTTCCCATATTACCTTTATCTTTATTAGTCAACATCTTTTGAATATAGCTTGAACCTATGCCTCTTTCTTTTACCTGTTCTGCACTCATTCCTTGAATTGCATTTAAAGCTTGGGTTCTGACTGATTGTTCTGCTTGCGCCGCTACTTCAGGCGAAGCTGGTGTAGTTACTGCTCCTTGCTGAACTACAGTATCTTTATTAAAACCTTTCATTCTTCCTACTTTAGTATTTTCAAAACCACTATTATTAGTAGCATAATCCGATAAAGTTCTATCTTTTTTATATTTACTTGCATTAAATCCTAGCTCTTCAAAAGTTTTACCTCCATGACCTGCGTTAATTAGCTCTTGAATAGTTTTATCTTTAAAGCTTCCTAAAGTTACATCAGGATCTTTTACTTCATCAACTGCAGCTTTACCTACAACTGCATTCTTATGGGTTAGCTTACTATAGTCATCTCCCATAAGTCTCTTCATCATCACAGTTTCAATTTCAGGCATATTCTGTTGTATGATTCTACCTGCGCCTCTAATTCCTGTTGCTGCAATAGCTCCCACTCCTGCACCAGTACCAAACTCTCCACCAGTCATATAGTTAGCTCCACCACCTAGCAAAGCAGATGCACCTAAGAATTTAAGCTCATTACCCATACCTGTAGCTTCTGTATCAAAGATCCTTGTAAGTGCAGATTCAGGTCTAGTCTCTCCTGCTCTACTGTACCCAGCGTTAGGATTGCCACCTTCTCTAATGTTTCTCTGTACTGCTTCAAAAGAAGCTCTGCTGTCATACTGGCTTGCTTCTTGTCTCTTTAGAAAATACTCTCTTGCCATTTTCATTTCATTGAAACTAGCATCGTCTAGTGCAGGACCACCAC
>CAYVBV010000011.1:8995-18312 GCA_964449745.1 uncultured Polynucleobacter sp.
TCTCTTGCCATTTTCATTTCATTGAAACTAGCATCGTCTAGTGCAGGACCACCACTTTCAAAATGGGTTTTCAGAGCAGCATCATCTAAATTTCTATGTGCAGTTTCTAGTGAAGTTCTCAAACCTCCAGTGTAATCGCCAGCCCCCCTCTTACCAAATACTTCAACGAAATCCTCAGTAGTAGCTCCAATAGTTTTACTAGTAGCTGCTATACCTCCCATTAAATCTCCAGAGACTCCAGCTCTTTTTACAATAGAAGTTCCCATATCTCCAAGCATACTTAAAAAACCAGCTATGCTCATGATTCACTTCCAGCTTCTAGAGGCGCGTTTTCCAAAATGGCCTCTTTTTTGTGCATGTTGAATTTCGCTTATAGGGGTCATTCCTCTACTAGTATTATGATACTTATTAATTCCATCTAATATAATACTTTTAGATTTTTCAGGATCTTTTTCTACGTTTTGTCTACTGATTTCTAGTAAGTGATATAAACCAGGAACACCTTCTCTTTTATTCTTATCAAATAAAGCGGAAACTTCATCTTGCTTTGCTAGTTTATTAATCGCTTCTAACTTGTGGAACGTAGGTACTGAGGGAAACATATGCTTGCCTGAGTAAACTGACTCTTCTAATACTAGGGCTCCCAAGGCTAACATAAAAGCGTCAAGCCTGTGGTCTCCTACAAGTTCATTTTGTTTACCATATACAGGTTTATTATTTTGGGCGTTATATTTCTCTATTACATAATTAAAGAACTGATCTGTCAATGTCTTGTCAGTCACAGGATATTTAAACAAATTCTCTTGTAAAATTCTAGTAGCGTTTTCTACTAAGAAATGCTTGCCTGTTTTCTTTATATCTTCATTAGTTACAGGATCTTTTAGAATTACATTCGATGAGAAGTTAAAAGCTTTTAACCTGTCATAAATCTTAACAGCTTCTTCTTCCATAGGAGTTTTATTTTGCTTGCTTCTAAGAGCATAAGACTCCCATTTAATATCTTCTATAATAGTATGCCCGTAGCCTTCGTCAGCATATATATACTCTGGCCGCCACTTATAATTAAGATTCATTAACTCTTTAATCCATCTCTTAGCAGAGAACTCAGAAGATGGAACGTTTACAGCATCTAAGCCAATCCAAACCTTATCTTGTGGAAAATATCCAACAACATAAAACTCAGTACCTGCGTTTTTATTCCAGTCTATGCCTATGGCTTTTATACAGTCGTTAACAGAGCGCAACCCTAACTTCTTTTGTAGAACATTTAACTCTGCAGCATCATCATAGCTGTAATCTAACCTTGCATGGTTTATCCAATTCTTCTTAAAAACACCTTTCTCATCGTCAGTAAATACAGCCATATATTCTGACATAAAAGATTCAGGCGTAGAATCTCTTATAATATCAGCTTTAATTTGTTCCCAGAAAGGCAAGATAGAAGTAGGTAAGTGATCTGATTTGAAATCTGAACGCTTTTGAGTCCACTCATGGAACTTACCCTTCTCTCCGATAGGCGTAGAAGTAGCAATTAATATCGTATCTGGAGTAGTAGCAAGTATAGGGTTAATTACTTTAGTTAGTACTTCTTCTGGAATCATGTCCATCTCGTCTAGATAAACTACATTCGCAGAAAAACCACGCATAGTACCACCACCAGAACCATCTTGTCTTACACCTATACCTGATACGAATCCTTGAATTAAGCCGCCATTCTTAAACTCCATCTTAAATGTAGGAGTCTTAATATATAAGCTGTCTCCAGTACCAGAGATAACTTCTTGTCTAAGCTCTACGTTTCTTTTTAGAAGCTTTTCCATTTCTTCAAAAATGTTAGTTAACTGAGCCTGATAAGGAGTAACTACCATTATAGAGGGTCCAAGATAAACAATGTTACCTTGCGAGTCACGACCTCTATCTAGCTTCATGTTAAACGCGTAATAAATAAGCTTTAGAGCCATCGCGAAGCTCTTACCTGCACGACGCCCTTCAAGTATAGCAATACGCTTACTAGTGCACCTTATTTGCTCTTTCTGATAGCTTCTAATAAACCACTTAGAGTCTTCATCATTGAACCCAAACATAAGCTCACACCAAGTAACAGGATCAATAGAAGCTTTTAGTAACTTAGTAGCGTGCTCTTGAGTCATGCCTGTTTTTTCAGACAACTCTTCTATTTTAGAAGCAGCTCCGTCAGGCAATTTCCTGGCAACAAAATTACATTTAATAGTATTTTCGCCATATTTATAATGTTGCCTAATTTGGCAGTTGATACAACCTCTAGTCGTATCCATATTTATTTTATCTTTAAAATAATCTAATATTTCTTCAGAAGCTTTTGCATCTGGGTTTTGATGCTCAACTCCATACTCATTTACAGTATAAAGTTCTTCTTGAATTAAAGCTCTAATCTTTGGGTGCATATTAATATCTCTTGTGATGGCTAAACATATCTCTATTCATATGTACTATATTTGCTTCTTGGCCAAAAGCACTTCTTGCATTCATATGAGATTTATTCATTGCTTGTAGTGCGCGCTCTCTCATTGTTACTGCGTTTTGAGTAAAGAACGCTGCAGTATCTCCTGCATAGTTTATGCCTTTGTTTCTTTGAGCCCTAGCAAATCCACCTTCTACCATTGCATAAGTACTAGATACTTGTTCCTTTATAGCATAAGCGCCAATCGCAGCAACTCCTAAAGTGAGCATTGAAGCTCCTAAGCTAGCTCCTATTTTAGCGCCACCAGCTGCACCAAAGATATAACCAAACATTCCTGAAATATCTTCATTTAATACATCAACACCAGAAGCTTGATTTACTTTAGAAGCTAGCCCTTTCATTAAACTTTGACCTGCAGTTGCACCTACTCCTGCAACAATATGCCCTGTCATAATACTTGATATTCTAGAAAGCAATGGCATGCCAGCTATTCTTTGCGTATACTGTACAGATTTCATATTTCTTACATGGCTTTCTTCTAGACTATATTTTTTTGCTACTGCGCCAGCATCAATGATATTTCCTCCAATTACTGTATTTTGCATTGCATAGTAGTTCGCAAATGCATCTCTTACCATATACCCTGGTAGCCCGCCAATACCTTCGTCTGCTACAGTGTGTATGCCGCCAAGAACGTTCATAATAAGTGGAGCAATTGCAGAAGCTTTACTACCTGTAATAACTCCACCTTTAACTAAATTCGTCCCAGAAGCTGTATACATATCCCCTTTTAATGAGCCAGCAAAAGTAACAGGACTAGAAGTTAATCTTTGGAAAAAGTTACCACTTGGCTTTGCATTCGAAGCTTGAATATTTGTTAAACCATACTTTGCCTGACTTCTTAAAACATCGTAGTTTTGATCAGAAAAAACAGCACCCATTCCAGCATTAGCTACTATAGGCTCAGCTCCAAAAGCATATAATAAACCCATTACACCTTGTTGACCAATTGCATTTCTCGCAACAATAGAACCCCCCGCGCCTAAACTAACATCTGCAGTTGTCTCTAAAAATGATCTTATCTTTCCTTCTTCCATGATTACATCCTATAATGTCCTATTGGAGAGTTGAATTGGTTCCGTAATGCGTTTTGTTGCATTGCAGCCATAGCCTGTTTTCTTTTAAAGGATTGTATTTCTCTTACTTTTGCATCTGTTGCTTTTTGATTCATTTCTGATTCATAAACAGAATCAGATGTAGTCATTTTTGCTAATTCTACATTGTTCTGACTTACATTCCCTACTTTCATTTTTTCAGTTAACCTGTCAGACCCCCTAGTTCTCATTAATCTCCCAATTTCATATTTTTGTTGATCAAGTATTGAGGTGATTGAGTTACTAGGCTCTCCATAAGTTTCTAGGTTCATTGCTGAGAATTTAGGGTCGTCTGCAAATGGTTTTTCAAGACTACCTATTTTCTTACCTAAAATCTCTAACTCTTCTTTGTTTACATAGCCTTGTCTTTGAGCTTTATTCATTTCAGCGAACATGCTCATCATATTGCTACTACTAACAACTTTAGCAGGATCGTTTAACATGTTGAATGTTACTGTCTGCCCGCTAACTTTTGTAATCTCTTTATAAGCTTGAAAATAAGCTTCTGACCACATTCCCTTCCTAGCTTCATAAGCTTGAGCCTCAGCCATTTCGAAAGCTTTTTGATCATATATAGGTTGTTTGCCTTTACCCTTATAAGGGAGATAAGCAGCAGCACCTCTCCTTAAGAGCTCTAAGTTCAAGTTTTTACCATCTACATAAACAACACCTACTTGACGACCATAAGTACTATCTCCTGGTTCAGTCACTACTTTTACTTCTTTAGCGTTCTCTAGTAGCTCCTTAGCTATTTGTTTTGCAGCTTCTGCATAAGGCTGAGCGGCTCTATATTCGTGAGCAGTCTCAGGTGCGTCTATACCTGCTAAGCGGAACTTAGCTTGACCAGTAGTGCCCATAAATTTACTTAAAGGATCAATCAACCCGCCACCTCTATTTACAGTTATAGTATCTGCGTCTTCTACGGTTATTTGAGTAGGATCAATATTATACTCTACTAAGTTTTTACCTTTTAATGAGCTATATCTTTCAGGATCAATAGGGCTTCCAGTTGGAATAACCGTAGGTCTCTCTACAGAAATCCCATATTGTCTTCTAAAAGCAGAATCTATGTGTTTCTTAAAGAAAAGCCCTATATCTCCTTGTTCAGAAAAGTGCCTTAACATGAATTGTCTATTAATATAATTCTGGCGTTCTCTCCTTAAATTATGATCTTCAAGTACTGAAGAAGAGTAACCCATACCCTGATAGGGGGAACCGAAGTCTGTATTAAGTTTGCGCATAAAAGCTGCAACGCCAGATTCAGACATACCTTCTATAGTATTACCGTATTTAATATCTAAGTCTGCTTTATAGGCTTCTTCACTTCCATACTCTTGTGTCTTAGCTTCTAAAAACTGCTCGTAAGTAGGAGTAAGCAAACTTCTACTAGCTTCTCTTTTAGGAGTAGCTGCACTAAAAGCAGCTAAACCTAAAACTAATCCAGCATATCCAGCTTTAGGAATTGATTTGAAAATATCATCAATATTTCTAATAGCAGGGCTACTAGGCATTGAAACAGCGCTAGCCAAACTAGGCTTAACTGGAGGGGTAGCGCTACTTGGAAGTTTTGGTGGAGGGGTTGGGATTGGGGGTGTTTTTGGTGGAGGTGGTGCAGGGGGCGCAGGAGGGGCTCCTCCTCCAGAGCTTGGCGTTATAGGTATTGATGGTAAATGACTTGGTGTTGGTGGTGGAACAGGTGGTGACATTGCACTAACAACAGCAGATACGGCGCTTTTTGGCGGTGTTACTGCGCTTCCCCTAGTGATTCTTCCATCACCAGTTTTTAATACTGTTGCTTGGCGTTTTATTGTTGCATCGAACTCTACTTGATCTGCGGTTGTTGCTCCTCCAAATCTTGCTTCAAAAACTTTGATTTGAGCGCTAGCGGATTCAGAATATTCGGAACCTAATTTAGCTAAATTCACTCTCTGAGCTTCTATCACTTCGCCGCTACTATCAAACATTGGCTTGACTTTAGCTTCTATATCCTGAAGTATTCTCTCTCTATCTGCTGACTCGTAATCAATCAAGCTCCCCATATTATGCATAAATTGACTTAATGTTGAGTGCCTAGTGGCTGTAGAAGTAGCTATTGGTACTGCTTCAGTAATTGCAATATCTCCTACTTTTCTAGCTTGCTGTACCACTCCCAATCCTGGCTTATACTCTCTCGTTTCAAAAGTTCCTTCTTCTGCTAATTGTAACAGGTCGCGACCTGCACGCTGTTTATACAGAACATCAATCAGAGAGTCACTAGAATCACCAAGATTCCTAGTTAAAGCTTGATAAGCCCCAGCATACTGTTGAGCTTCATAATATAAGCCTCTTTCAGCTTGCGCTTCTGTTAATAATTGCTTTCCTACATCAGTACCTTTCATTACTTCATCTATAGCTTCAAGGTGTCTTAAACCTCTACTCAAGACAATCTCTTCTGAGATTCTTGCATCTGCAAAAGCTGCGTGCAACTCTTTGGTGTCTGTTAAATATTTCATAGCATCAGCTTCACCACGCCCTTTAGCTGCTGCATATGAATAAAGTCTTGCCTGAACTTCTACACCTAAACCTGCAGGCTTAGAAACATTAGTAATCAATCCTTGTTTAATAAGCATAGACTGTTGAGTTCTAGGTATGTCTAGTACGTCTCTTACATCGCCTTCTTTTGTATACTTAATTAAAGCTTCATACATCCCAGACCAATCACCACTCTTTTGAGCCTGTGCTCTTGCTCTTGAAAACTCTACTCCAGTAACGAAGAATGGCTTACCTGTACTAACCGAAACACCTCCAGTACTTCCGAAGAATGGGTTCTTTGTTTGAAGCTTCTCAGTTCTACCTATATTGAGCGCCTCTATTTCTTTCTCATAGCGCCCGTATTGATAACCCCTAACAAAGTCTGACTCATCAATAGCCTCTAAACCTTTAGTAGCTCTATCTACATTTAAAGCATCAAATGCTTCTTTTGAGTAAGCATCTATATGTCCACCAAACTCACCTGATTCGAAGCTAGCGTTAGCAATCCAAGTAACTTTACCTTTCAACAACTTAGGTAAATCATCCTGTAATATCTTTCTAATACTAATATTTTGTTTTAATTCTAGTAACTCTCCTGACTCACCAAAATAAACTTTAGGATCATATCCCGCTGCTTCTACTTGCTCTATAAGCTGCTCTTTAGTAACAGTCCCAGTATTTATTGCATTAAACAGCATGCGCTTGTGTACTACGTCTTTACTTAAAGCGGTACCAGTACCGTCTACTCCTACTCCTGCTTTTATTAGTTTTTGTTCATCTTCAATTACTTGTACTGCCTGGAATTTATCAGTACGGATCATCTCATCTTCGATTTGCTCTCTAATTGCTCTATTACTCTTAATTACTCTAACAAGCTCCTTTGTATTTCTCCCTACATAAGCACTGTACGTAATAGGATCTCTTAAAGCCATCTGCCTTAAAGTATCGCTATACTTAATATCCCTAAAAGTAGAGCCACTAATATTAGGATCTAAAATAGAACCTCTAGACTTATAAGCAGCTTCACCCAACTTAGGCTTTTCACCCAACAACGCATTAGCCTCGGGCACAAACATTGTTGTTTTACCTGAACCATAATCATATACAGCAGCCTGAGTAATACTGTCTCTACCTAACCTACCTGAAGTCTCAATATCAAATATAACAGACTTCTTTAATATAGAATCAATACTACCTAAAGCGTTAGGCTTTAATAATGATTCTCCTGTATCAAGCTTTACATCTAATAACTCAACATTCTTTCTACTACCCTGAATATATTTAACAGAAACAACAGTATCACTAAGTATCTCTTTAGGCGCTAATGTATGAGTATTAACAGTTGTCTGATTAGTATTTTTATCTAATACTACAACACTAAAAGTTACTGGTCTATCACTAGTGTTGATATAAGTAAAATGCTTATTCTTCATCTATCAAAATCTCTTTTGGTAATAACTTCTTTGAGTCAACCTCGTATAAAGCCTGCCTCAACATAGATATTTCCTCCAGAACTCTAGAGTTGTTATTATTCTCTTGAATCTTAGCCATCATCTTAGCCTTAGATTCTCTAGTCTCCACCAACTTCTCTAACCAGCGTTCCCTGCGGCGCTCTAATTTATCAATCATATCTACTACAGGGTGTAACTTAGTAGTCTCAGCTTTCTCACCATTCTCATTAAAAGCTACCACATCACTAATAAGAAAATCTCTCCCTTCTCCTTTTTTATCTCCATTAGATAAAATCAAAACGCATCTATTCTTATACAAATCAATTAAAGATAATTCATTAACAATACTCATCTCTACAGGATTACTAGGATCTACATTTAAATAACTAATATAGTCTATTAATTTCTGTTCAACAAAAACAGTCTCCATAATACATTCTCTACCAATAGGATAATCACTCTCTTCTCCTAATACTAAAGCACCATTCATATCTCTCTCTGGTATAGGACATTTATTAATAAAAGGACACTTCTTACATCCCATACACATAATAGGAGAAGAAGTATAAACTCCATTCTTATAGTGATTAGACTTAGCTACAATCCTAGCTGCTTTCTCTGGAGGTAGAGAGTTCAAGTATTGATTATGAGTGCCGCCGAAGAATTTAATAAGATCCATATATAACTCCTTAAAATATATAATAAAAAATTTAAAATAAATAATAGCATAAATCAACAATTAAATTTCTAAAAAGACCCCGGGGGTAAATTGGAAATATTTGGGGCTTATATAAGGTCTTAGAATATATAAAAAATATTTGGGGGTGTTATTTTTATAGTAGTTGGCACGATCTAAAAGATCGGCGCCCACCCGGGGGATAAGCCCCTGGCCGATGTGGCCTATAGCTTGAACAGCGCACACAAAGGAGAATCCTATGCGCTTCATCCTCGGAGTCATCATGACCCTCGCCCTCACCACTCTCGCCTTCGTGGGGAATGCCTTCGGGCAGACCCCCGCAGCGCCCGCTACCACGACAACCACTGTCTTGCCTTCGGGCACTGTAGTTATCAAGGGAGCCAAGCCAACCGCGAAGGGCCCTAAAGCTCCAAAGCGCCCCTCAGAGGAGACTTGTCGCCGTGTCGAAGCGTCTGCAGAAGCCGTGATCCTGGCCGCCGTTGAGGCTGCAATGGTCCATCGCGACATCATGCTTTCGGCAGAGATGCTCAAGTCAGCAGAGAAGGCAGACAAGATTCTTGTACTGTGCGGTAGCTTGTCTACGTCGCAGATGTACACGGCTCTTGTAGAGCAAGTGAAACTGGGCATGGAGAACAAGGGCGAGTAGCCCTTTCTTCAGGTGCGTGTTGAGTTGAACTAAAGTCCTAGGGTCACCATACCTAGGCCGAAACCATACTGGGGGGTCACACCCCCAGTATGGTCCGGGGAAAGCCCCGCTGATGAGATTGCTTGTCAGAAACACCCAGCGCACACAAAGGAGAATCCTATGCGCTTCATCCTCGGAGTCATCATGACTCTTGCCCTCACAACTGTCGCGTTGATCGGGGTTGCCTTTGGGCAGACCACCCCTGCAGCGCCCACCACCACCACCACCACCACGGTCTTGCCTTCGGGCACGATTGTAATCAAGGGGGCCAAGCCAGCCCCCAAGACGCCTAAGGCTGACAAGCGCCCCTCTGCAGATACTTGTCGTCGTGTCGCAACAGCGGTAGAGGCCTCCCTCATCCTCGCACTGGAAGCTGCTC
>CAYVBV010000011.1:18412-21404 GCA_964449745.1 uncultured Polynucleobacter sp.
CGTCGTGTCGCAACAGCGGTAGAGGCCTCCCTCATCCTCGCACTGGAAGCTGCTCACAGCGGCGACCAAGCCACCGCAGGTGCACTCTTGGCTTCGGCTAAGAAGGCAGACCCCATCCTGAAGGCCTGTGGAGAGCTTAGCTCCAAGCAGGTGTGGGACGCCCTTCAGAGCGCCTTGAGGTACAACTTAGAGAATAAGGGCAAGTAGCCCCTTCTCCAAGTGTGTCTAGACTTGAATAAATCCTAGGGTCAACATACCTAGGTCGAAACCATACTGGGGGTTTACACCCCCAGGCATGGTCCGGGGAAGCCCCGCTGATGAGAATGCTTATCAGAATGCCCTTTGCAACAGGACACGCACGACCATCATAGCAGCTATCAAGCTGTGTCGTGCAGTGTATGAGACTGGGCGCCCCCTTCTACGTGCAGAAAGGAGAATCCAATGCACAATCAGTTTGACCCAGAGAATCGCCAGTGGTGCGGAGAGTGGCCCATCGTGACCACCCCCGATCTCGCTGCTGAGCCAGAGCATGAGCACGACCCCAAGACTGAGCCTGGCTTGATCACGCGCGTTGAGCGTGTGGCCCAAGAGGGTCTTTCTATCGGCGAGATGATCGCTGAGGGTGTTTCTCCTTGGACGCTTGCGTCTTGGGGTATTGCGCTCATTGCAGCCATTGCTCGCAAGTTCCGCAAGAGCTAAGAGCATAAACTCAATCCGCTGCCAGGTGTAACTCCTGGCGAAACGACTTCCTCTCACTTGAAGTGAGAGGTTTGCTGTGAGATGGAATCACAGCTGTAATAGTCGTCAGGGCCTAGCCCTCTGACGATCCAGCGGGGTCTAACCAGTATTCTTTCCAGCGAACCCCCGCGTTTGTCTGCTTTTCGTTAAAAGCAGGGATATGGGAGTCACACCCATCTTAAGTGGCCACTCCTTTCTGAGTCGTAGTCCAGTCGCTACTTATGCGGCGGTACAGTTGATGCCTCAATCAACCCTGTTACTCTGAAATCAGGTTAAAATTCAGAATCTGCCAATACGCATAAAAGGAGTATCCTATGTGTAATCTTATGAAGATGATCCTCGTGAACAACAACCTCTGCGTCGCCGAGACGCAGGTGACCCAGGGCCTGTTCGAGGAGGTGATGGGGTGGAACCCGACGCGCAAGGTCAGTCCCTTCTCGCGCCCTACGCCACATCGTTGTGTGAAGGACGTGTCGTGGCTTGAGGCGGTGCTCTTCTGCAACAAGCTGAGCGAGCTTGAGGGGCTGCAGCAGGCGTACTTCATCGACCCCTTCACGGAAGAGGTTTGGGGAATTGAGGGTGCCAACGGCTATCGCCTCCCCACAGAAGCCGAGGCCAAGGTCTTGGTAGGGAACACCTTTGGCGGCCTCCTCACCGAGATGCTGGTGGATGTAAATTATCATAGTCTTAATAGTCTTGGCCTCAAGGGGGTGAACGGGGGCTGGGAATGGACAAGCAGTAATGGGCGCTATGACGGGACAAAGACTGTCTATTCCGGGGACAGGACCCTTGCTTGGGATTTCTATGCCTCGCCAGCGGTCACCTTCCGGGTCGTCCGCAGCCGCTGATCTTGTTGATGCACTAGTAGCCGCCTAGCCGGCTCAAAACAAGTCCTAGGGTCATCTTACCTAGGCCGAAACCATACTGGGGGTTTACACCCCCCAGGCATGGTCCGGGGAAAGCCCCGCTGATGAGAATTCGCTTGTCAGAACCTACGCGCACACAAAGAAGGAGATTCTTATGCGCATTGATATCAAGAGCTACGACAAGGAGTTGATGAAGGTTGCCTTCCAGCAACTTGACGACCTTCACTACTTCGTCCTGAATGGCATCTCAATTCCGTTCATCGTGGCCGCAGCGCCTCTTCACCAGGAGAGCGTTGGCTGGATGATTAATGGCAAAGTCTATTTGCTTCGCAGCCGTAAACAGGCGCACAGAGGCGGGCATGTGGGCACACTCGCCCATGAGGCCTATCATTGGGCCGCTCAGTGCCTGTGCGACCAAGAGGTCGAGGGTTGGTATTGGGCCGGCACCTATCACCCGACACAGGAGGCTCTGTTCGAGAAGTGGAAAGAGCATTGTTCTGGGTTTTATGCCGGAACCCGGTCGGAGGAGATGGGAGCTGAGTGCTTCCGCGTACTCCAGGGGTTTACCTCCGATGAGGAGTGGGAGCAAAACAGCGAGTTGCTAGAGGACTGGAAACAGTTCTTCATGGCAAGCGGGCTTGCTCCGTTTTTCAACTAGCCGCTTAGGCGGCTCAAACTAAAGTCCCGGGGTTACCTTACCCGGGCCGAAACGCCGTGAGGCGTCCGGGGAAAGCCCCGCTGATGAGAATTCGCTTGTCAGAATAACCACCGAGCCTGACCAACAAAAAGGCTCACCACCGGCCGAAACGGCCAGAAAGGTCTTCGCTATCATGGCTAAGATCTGCTCCTACGTAAAGCTCGTATTCGCGATGCTTTGCGGCATCGTGAAGGGACTAGTAATCAGTGCCTTCATCGTGGGGGCACTCTCTGCTGCTGACAGCAAGACTGAGACAAAGGCGTCGAAGGAGGCGCCAAGCATGGTCGAGAACATCAATTATCCCATGGGCGAGACCCAGAAGGCCTATCGGGCGAACAACCCCCGCCCCACCTTCACTTTGGTCAACACTCCCACCAACCTTGCCCCACAAGGAGTCAAGCTCACGATCATTACCGGCTCTCGCAGCTGGGAGGGGGATTACTCTGATGAAGCTGCAGCTCGTCGCGCTATTGCGCACCAGGATGCGTGCTGGAGGAAAGGTCTCGTCAACGCCAAGAACGCAGATGAGCCCGCCGCTACCCCTGCCGCTGAGCCCACCGCTGAGCCCACCGCTGAGCCCACCGCTACCCCTGCCGCCGAGCCCACCGCCGCTGAGAAGCCCGCCGCCAAGCCCGAGGCCCCCAAGCTGACTAGGGCCCAGAAAGCGGCTAAGGCAGAGAAAGCGGCTAAG
>CAYVBV010000011.1:21504-28555 GCA_964449745.1 uncultured Polynucleobacter sp.
AGAAAGCGGCTAAGGCAGAGAAAGCGGCTAAGCGGAGGGCCAGGAAGGCCCTCGCCGCCCTCGCCGCAACTCCTGCCGCAACTCCTGCCGCAACTCCTGCCGCAACTCCTGCCGCAGCCCCTGCTATCCCCATGACCAAGGGGGAGGTCAAGGCGGCGGCTCGCCTTCGGGCGGCCGCAGCCAAGACGGAGAGGGCCAAGGACCTCGCTGAGCGCCAGGAGGCCAACATCACTAAGCGCCTGGCAAAGCGCCTCCTCGCCCGCAAGGGCATGGAGATGCTCAAGCGGCGCACCCGGGTCTGCCTGCGGCCGAGGCCGATCACAATCGCGGCGTTGATGATCGCGGCGACGCGAATCCTCAACATCGCCGCCCCCGATCAGGTGGACACCGACCGCGACCGCCTCGGTGATGTGCGTGACACGGATGATGGCAACGATGGTCGCCTTGACGCGCAGGACAACTGCCCCCTCGTCCCCAACGCCGACCAGGCGGATGTGGACACGGCCATCGCCGACCCCTCTCGCTCTGCGGGCGGGCAAGGTAGCCTGGCCACGGCGGGCTGCGGGCCCTTGGTCGACCGTGGCCACTATGCCTTCGGTCGCAACGCCGAGTGGCCTTTTCCCAGCTTCTGGGATTTGCTTTCTCTCCCCAACCCCGGCCTTTGTGATATCCACAACGGCCATGACAACAGCGGCGGGACCCCTCCCGCCCCTTCCAACACAAAGGCGTCGAAGGAGGCGCTAAATATGGAAGAGTTGATTGATGATGGGGGCGCTTCGGCGCTCCTGAAGGCTAGGTCTGAGATCCGCCAGCTCGGCAGAGAGAAGACCGCTAAGGCGCTGATCCGCCAGGACGTTCACGAGGTGGAGCAGGGCGCGAAGTTTGCGAACTTCCTCAGCGTCCGCTTCTCAGACGCTGGCCCCGGTGGCCAGGACCTCACGGGGACGATGTCGGACCTCCAGAGGGAGGCCAAGTCTCACGGTTTGCAGGTGGTCGTCGAGACCGACTCAGGGCGTTGGACCCCTGCGCTCTTGGCGTATGTAGAGGCGATGAACCGCCACTACGGCACTGAGGTGGCTGTGACCACCGAGAACTGCATGCTCTACGAGAGCAGCGACCAGAACAATGGCCCGCTCATGCAGCGCATCGCCCTCGCCCTCGGATGCAGCGGCTGGTTCACGCCATGCCGTGGGTTCGCCGTGCGTGGCGACCTTGCGGCACTCTTGATCCGCGACATGAGCGGGCGTTTCTCCACGATGGTGGAGTGGCGTTCATATGCCCGCTCTCTAATCTCCACCCCCGCTCAGTACGTGTATGGGCAGGAGTTGGCCGCGTGTCCTGTGTTCTCAGCCGACCTGGCCTATCTCGGCTGGGACGAGAATGATGGTGGGAGCGTGTATACAAACACGCTCCTGACCCCACATCAAGACCGCAGCGTTGGCTTTGAGTCGGCCTTCAAGGGCATCTTGAAGGGCTTCAAGACGGCGGCTTGGATCGCTGCCAAGTTTAACCCGGAGCTTGGCGATGCAGGCGGATGGGAGGCCGTTAACATCGTTGACAACCAGGAGCTTCGTGCCTTGGCTGTGCACACGATCGCCAACGCCAAGGCGAAGAAGAAGCCGAAGAGCATGCTTGATTGGCAGTTTAGCCATGATGGCAACACCTACATCGTGGGCATCTTCCACGATAAAGGGAAAGGCAAGGGCGTGGGCAAGAAGGCGCTCGCCAAGGAGAGCACCCAGGCGAACCTTTTGGGGGTGATCGACGCCCCCGGGATTGACGAGAGCGTCTCTGAGCCGCGCTTCTTGGGCTACGCCATCGCCATGCAGAACCGCCCGATGGAGGGGCGCGTCAGCTTCGGGTGGCAGATCACCAGCCTCGTGAGCCTCGAGCTCATGAAAAAGCTCTTCAAGAGCGAGGGATCGGCTGCGCAGGCCATCAAGCGCAAGCTGAAGCGCCTTCTCGAGAACCAGAACCCCGTGATCAAGGGCCTGCTCGACCTCGCAGAGGAGCGCAGCGATGAGCCCGGCATGGCCAAGATCAGCAACGCGCTAGTCAGAGCCAACACCGCCCTGCAGGCCTTGGCTACCCAAGGGAAGAAGACCACAGAGCACCTCAGCTCCGGGATGGCGCTCAAGGCCGTGGCCAACCATGTGCATATGATGCCCCTCGGAGGCGAGTTTGCAATCGTGAGCCACCTGCACGAGGAAACGGTCAAAGAGCCCAACAAGTGGGCTCGCCGCGCCTTCATGGCCCGTACGCCAAACCAGATGCACGACACGATCCGTGCACCATGGTGCCTCCATGTCGAGGCGGTCGCCGAGCTGCTCAAGGCGTACCTCGGGGGCAACCACGGGGCCTGGCTTGAGGACTGCCCGGACGAGTATCGGGGTGTATTCAGGGACTTCCTGAATAAGTTCAGGGGGCTGGAAAGCAAAACTAAGACCAAGGCCACCACGCACGCTCGCGCCCGCTGGCTCCTCGCTATGCTCCCCTCCGTGGCGGATGGCGCGATGATTGTCGACACGGAGCTCCAAAAGCTCCTTTGCGGGGATAACGACGGAGATCAGAACATGATCTCTTTCGACCCCATCGCGGTCGAGGTGGCGCTGGACTGCGTCAAGCAGTATCCAGCCAAGACCCCGGCCAAGGAGCAGTCCAAGAGCCAGACGGTAGAGACGTTTGCCGACGTCGTCACCGCATCGCCCCTGGCCCCCAACGGCTTTGTCGCAGCGTTTAATCGCTGGATCAAGTCCGAGTACAAGGACGCCGCCTTTGAGGACGTGATCCGCTTCCTTAACGCCCCGGGGAATAGCCCCGGCCAGGCGAACGTAGGTGGTATCACCCAGTGCGGCGGCTCGGCCCACGGCTTCGCCAAGAAGGCGGACGACGGGACGTATCTCAACCCCGCCGCCCGCCGCCTGGCGGACTTTTTCTATGGGGCGCAGCAGCCCGCCATCGACCGCCAGAAGTACTATTACCTGGCGGCGAGCCTCCTCTTTTGGTACCTCTCCGAGTTGTACTCGGACAACGGCAAGGGCACCCGTCCCGGCGGGATGTTTGAGAAGGGTTACGACGGTGCCTCGTACGTGATCCAGGGGTGGCATGGGGTGACCCTAGAGGAGTATAAGGCCACCTGGAAAGACAAGGTGGCCAAGACCTCTGAGTTAATCCCCATGATGGGCAAGGTTGGCACCGATGGTCAGCCGATCATGGTGGAGTCGGCCAGCGAGGTGATGTACACCAATGCCGGCCTTTACAATTTCGCGGCGTGGCAGATCAACGCCGTGAACTTTGGGCTCTGCTACCTCACCGCCGAGCAGATGAAAGAGCTGGCAGTCCTCATCCCAGCCATAGACAACGTGGACTGGGAGAGGGTCTACGAGACCCTGAAGGGGTATCATGAGGCCGGCCAGCACGACAAGGATATCCCAATGCTGGTTGCCGACGCCTCCACCCTCCAGGCGGAGTGGGTTTGGCCCTCCATGGTTTCCGGGTGGCAGAAGGCCAGCTACCTGGTGTCCTCACAGGCAGCGCCAGAGAACATCCGCCACATGCGCATGGCCATCCTGGATATCCGAAACGGCGCGATCGCTGAGGCGGGGCTCGACCCCCACGAGAGCCCTACTTCACAGCTGGTGGAGACGGGCATCTGCGGCATCCTCGAGCAGGCCGCCAATGGTCACATTGAGGCTTGGGGCGAGGTGTCGGTCAAGGACACCTACAGTGGGGTGGTCGCCCTCTCGCAGGGGAGCATGATCAACCTCGTCAACGCCCTCTACCGCGCCTACGTGGCCGTGGCCGCTGACGAGGCTGCTGGTGACAGCCAGTCGATGCGGAGCCAGACGGAAAAGGTGGTCTCTGATGCTGACCGCCTCAAGACGTTCCGCGCTGCGCTTGAGGACCCCAGCGTCAAGCTGGCGCTTGAGGGCGCTAGCAAGGGGGCTGTCGGCCTCGTCGACCGACTCAAGAACGCCCTCATCAGCGGGGCCGAAGCGAGAATGGCTGCGCATAAGCGCAAGCGCACGATCGCTGGCTTTATGGCGGCGGTGATCGACGCCCTCGCTGGCATCGAGACTGACGCTTCGACTCAAGCCCAGGAGGCGAAGGCCGAGGCAATCGCCAGCCTGACCGCCGATCTGACGAAGCAGGTAGTGATTGATAACTTCTTCGAGTGGGAGAAGTTCTTCGCTTACCGCAAGACCCACACGGGCGGCGATAAGGACGCGACGAAGGCCGCCTTGAGGAAGAAGCTTGATTTAGTCCACGATACCCTCCGTGACGTGCAGGGGCTCAAGGAGTGGTATCTGGACCAGGCTCCTGCGGCGATCACCCACAAGACTGTGGCGGAGGCCATCTTGCGCCTCTATGGCGAGTCTGGGTCCACCAACCTCATCGACTTCATCGTCGGTGACGTGATGGGAGCCCTGGCCGAGGGCTGGGCCAACGTGGACCGCGCTGCCACCCGGCAGAGCTTTACAGAGCGCGCCATCGAGACCCTCGAGAGCATCGAGAAGATGAGCTTCAATAGCCTCTCTGACGCTTGCGGCGAGATCCGCAAGCAGTTCCTTGACATGGCAAAGGGCGGTCTCTTTGAGATCCTCGAGGAGCGCTATCGCCTCAAGTACACCGAGGCGACCGAGATCCAGGTCGAGGACCTCATGGGCTACTACTCGGCCTACCGCCACGAGCTCAAGCTTGAGTGGCGCGGGGCAATCCAGCCCTTGGTTGGAATCATTAGAGCTGCCCAGCTGAATGCCGAGCTGCTCTCTCATGAGGCGGATGAGTTGGACGGCCCTACCTGGCCCGACTTCTGGGCGGCCGTGAGGGGGAGCTGCATCGGCTCCCACTCGGAGAGCATCGTCGCCGAGGGAGGTGAAAAGGAGATGATCGAGGTGGTTCACCTCAACTCGGTCATCCGCGTGGACATCCCCGTCCACATCAAGGCGGACATCGTCGCCACCCTCGTTGAGGAGGGCATCCCCGTGCAGACCCTCGTCGAGGTCCCCGTCAGGTTTAACGATGGGTATCGGGGCACCAGCAAAGAGGGCGAGCCGCTCCCCAACGCCGACAAGGCGGTGTTTACCCGCAAGGGCTACATCGACCTCAACCCCGCCTTCTACCGGGCGGCGGTGTCTGCGCTTGGGGAGGGCAAGGTCTTCGTCTGGCTTATGGCCCAGTTCGAGTGCGGGACAGGCCACGTGACCACCGATGCCCACCTCGACATGGCCTACTATGGCGTCGGGCAGGGCCACGGCGAGGATGGCTACGAGGCCTACCATGCTGGGCGCGATAGTGTCCTTCATGTGCAGGACTTCTTCATGAGCCTGTACCGCGAGAGCGCGGTCCTGCAGTATCGCTGGGCTGAGGATAGCGAGCAGGCGAAGATGATTAATATCCTTAGCTCTGACGAGGCCCAGGCCTCTCAGGTAGCTCAGTGGACCCTTCAGGGGCTCACCTCGACCGAGCTCTTCTTCCCCGCTGACCACGGGAGCAAGATGAAGCTGCGCCAGCTGACCGAAGGCCGCAAGGTCGAAGTCGTCAACGACAAAACGGGCGAGGTCGAAAAGGTGACCAAGGCGACCACCCCCTGGACCGTGCTCCGTAGCTACAGCTACGGCATGGTCGATGAGGCGGATCGCCAGATGGAAGAGCCCTCCGACGAGGTCTTGAAGTTCCAGCGGGAGACCTTCGGGTTCACCGTGGGGGCCTACAAGGCCAAGAAGAAGGGCTCCAGCACCTATGGGCAGGATTACGCCCACGCCTCTTACAACAAGGCTACGGCCTACCTTGCCAGCCTCCGCCAAAACAACGAGGAGGAAGAGGCGGGGCCGTCCGAGTCGGTCTTCAAGGGCGACCTGAAGTCGGAAGACTTCAAGTGGCACAAGTGGAGCGATACCCCCGTTGAGGACCCGATCAGCGATGACGTCGGGGATTCCCTCCTCGACTTGGCCAAGGCTGGCCTCGATGCGGAGTGGACGCCCAACAACTGGCGCTGGGTCCACTACCCGCTATTCCTTTCACCCTCCACGATGTACAACCTCGTTGGGGCCTTTGAGAAGAACGAGGATAGCACCCCTGGGCCGTTCGCCTTCCTCAATCAGAAGGCGCTTAAGGCCATCAAGACGAGCAGCATCCGCCGTCACCTCAACGGCGTGCTCTCGGTCTTCGGCAAGCGTGAGGTCGTAGGCGTCACGATCGAGGAGAACAAGGCCTTTGACAAGGAGAATTACTACCTTGTGATGGATCAGCTTGCTCAGGCGAGCCGCTCCCCTGGCTGTGAGTTCGATGGCGGGGAGGAGAACAACTAAGCCAAACCCTTATAGCTGAGCTAACAGCTTAAAGATAGCCGGGGTTGAAATCCCTCGTCAGCTGGTATTCCAGTAAAATGCTTGGCATCCAAAGCCGGGGTTCACGTCCCGCCAAGCGTTTAAACAAACAGGCTACCCTCTGAGACAAAAGTTAGGAGTACTTTTAATGTCTCTTTCCTCTGAGCTCGTCGAGCTCATCAAAGCCCTCTCGGGGGCAGGTGCCGGCGTCACCATCAACGTCCACCATCACGCAGCCGGATCGAACGCGGTTTTCAAGACCGGCTGCATTGAGTTTCAGGGCGGGTTCACCCCCGCCCAAAGCGCCACCTCGGCAGCTCCCGCTACCAAAGCGGCAGACATCCCAGAGGTTGGGAGGCCAAAGGCCCCCACCAGGCCCGCCGGCGAGAAGACCGCCGTCCCTGCTCCGGTCTCTGGCCCTACCCCGGCTCCTAAGGCCGCTCCTGCGCCTGCGGCCCCGGCCGCCAACCCTACGCAGACCCCTGCGCCTGACCTCACCCCGGCGCCTGACCCTGTGCAGGCCCCTGCCGCCGCTCCTGCGCCTGCAGTCGCTGCTGCGGTCAGTCTAGCCAAGCAGTGTCTTAACGTCCTTAACGACGACGACGACGACTGATCGTCCCTGTTGGGGTGACATTGGCAGCGCTCTCTTAGTTTACTCCGCCTAAAGAGCTTCGCCAGTCCCACCTATCATACAGGATGTTTATTATTTTTTCAAAAAAATA
>CAYVBV010000012.1:0-15910 GCA_964449745.1 uncultured Polynucleobacter sp.
TTTTAAAATCAATGTCTTGTTCGGCCACGCCCAAGATCTTGCCTTTGACCGGATCAATGAAATCGAGATTTGAAATAATGGCCTGTGTGTTTACACTATACACCAACAATCTATTCACGCTGTCTAAGTCAACGGATTCTGTTTGTTGGCGTTTGAGATTCCAGGCACGCTTGTTGTCGTTGTTGTAGATACTGAGTATTCCGCCATTGGCAACAATGCTGTCGTTGCCTGGCGAGGATATCACCATCACTCCAGACCCAATGTCTACAGATTGACCAAATGCATCACCGGATCGTGGATTGGATGTTGACATGCGTTGTGCATAAACAAATGTTCCTGCATCGGTCAAATAATCATCGTCACTCAGCGACTCAAAGAGGTAGACTGCACCAGACTGTTTGGTGCGATCAATGAACTTGGTGGCATTGCCTTCAAACTGCGTCAACGAATATGGCTGGAGATCAAATGTTGTGGCTCCTTCGGCATATCCTCCGTCGCTGGAGATCATGATTGTGCGATCGTCGTCGCTGATCTCAATGCGATAGCCAAACACCTCGGAGTTTTCGTTGTCTTGGTGTTTGAACTCCTGCTCGAATTTGTAGCCGGGCAATCTTAGATCGCCGATGGCTGACCCGCTTGACGACAGGACCAATTTGTGACCTGCTGTTTTGGTTGAACTTTCAATCAACAAGTGTTGCCCAACCTTGGAGGCAGAAATACCAGGAATGTTGGCGTTTCTAATGTCTCTGATCACTGCATCAACAGTGGTACCAGTGAAATCTACACGCAAGCCGTTGATGTATAAATTATCACCAACTGTGACAACAGGTGCTTGTTCCTGTCCGTTGTCATAGACTGCTGTGGATTCAGCGATGCCAAGATATCGAGCATGAGACACAAATCTATAGACTTTGCCCTTGCGGTAGTTGCCACTCTGATAGCCCGGGGCTCCAACGTAGATCGACGAAACAGCCGAATCAATGGCAATAGATGTGCCAAACTTGGAACCCACTTGTGGCTCAGGGGACTGTATGCGTTGCTCTTGATCAAATACCGTGGTACTGATAGAAACTATCTGTCCAGTGTCTGGAGATTCAGACAATATAAATTCGCTGCCAGATCTCACATAGTCTGTGCCTTCGATCAGTCTATTAGAGTTCAACCACAGTGTGGTGTCGTCGTTGACTGGTTCGCTGGCAATGAACACCGACTTGCCATCTCGTGTGCGTTGTTTTTCGACGCGGCGTCGGAATTTGTAAACTGTACCTGCCAACTTGTAGGTTGTGTTGACCCAACGTCCTGTGGCAGCATCATAGGAAACATAATCACCAACGTCAAAATCTTCGACGTGTTTGTTGGGATCAGTGTCGCTGAGGCCAGGAGTAAAGTCGTGGGTGAGTTTGAATTTCTTCCATGATCCAGCAATCTCTTCTTGAGAGAAATCACCAAGTCTTTCGTAGGTATCTGTGGCTTCGTAGAGTATGCCGCCAAAGTCAACAATGTCGCCAAGTATATAAGTGGGCTGTGAGTCCCAGTTTCCTTTGAGTCGTGCGGCATAAAACTCGCCCGACACTGTGACCATGAACTGGTATCCAGCAAATGGCTCACCGTCTACAAGGTTGTAATCACCGACGTCATCACTGCTGCCAATGTCTACGTCAAGATTCCAAAATCTCACAGGATCGGAACTGCTGCTGACCTTGTGTAAGGGAGCAGATATCACTATCTCGGAACCGTCGTGGCTGGTTTTGACCGCATGGCCAAATTTGTCGCCTTTGACTATGTCGTCGGCTTGCAGTTGGCCGACAAATTTGTAATAGGGTGCTTGCTGTACATTCACAGAATTACTGTAGGGTTCTGCCAAGAATGTGATAGTGGATCCATCCACAGAGTAATTTCTGCCTGCAACCAGCAGCGAGTCTCCGTCGACCACACGTAAACTTTCAACCGACTCGGGAACAAAGCCCAACTCGTGTTCCAGGATATTGTCTTTTGTGATCTGTATATTGACCGAATCAATGTCTTGATCCAAGAAAGTAATACGCTTGGTAAACAATGTCCAGCGGCCAAGATCAATTTCAGCGTCGAAGTTTTCCAACGATGTATGGTCTTCGGTGGCCTGGTAAAACAGTCCGTCCACAAACACCAGATTGCCTGTGACGTATTCAGTTTCGGGTAGCCAAGCACCTTGTATGTCACTGGTAGTCCAGTTCAATGAGTAATCAACGCCAAGGGTCAGTGTCGTAGAATCTGTGGTGTTTTCAACAACAATTTCTTCCACTGACCAAACCAGGCTCTCGGATAAATCGTAGGTGTTGGCCGCAGAAAGATCTGCAACTAGGTCGTTGTCGATGAGGTCTTGTTTTTGTTCGGCGGTGCGTGTTGTGATGTTGATGCGTATCGGTAAAGTTACGCTTTCAAACTTGGTATCCTGCGATCTCACATAAGCAAACACATGGTCAGAGCCTGGCGATCCCACAAACAGCCAGTTGCTGTCGGCACTGATGGCCACTGACTCACCGAAGCGATTTCCAGCACGGCCATTGGGATCTTCAATGACCTGCACTGAGATTTCGTCACTGCTGTATCGGAATAGGTGTACAAACACACGCCCTTGTTGGTATTCGCTGCCTGGCGCACCAACAGCCATCACATAATCAGATATATCAACTGAGTAACCATATTCGCTGGTATTGGAAGTATTGGGTTTGATCGAGCCAGTCTGGACGAAATTGCCTTCGGGCAAACGTATAAATGTTTTCACTGTGCCGGAGTCGGCTCCGGGAGCACCAGCAACAACAATGTCGCCGGGGGCATTGATCTTGACCGAGAATCCCATGGCATCGTTGCCGAGATACTCCGACGGTTCTGCTCCAACTTTTTGTGTTTCTTTCCAAGCGTCGGTTTTTTCAAACACACTCCAGCCTGCATCAGCACCAGTGGAGTCTACCCAGACTCTATCGTTGTATTCCCAACCATTGGGAGGTGTTATTGCATCAATGTTGGTGAGATAATCAACTCGCATTGAACTCAATATAAACAGCAGGCCGTCCCCGGTCACTGTTCTTTCGCTCTTTAAATCTGCGACATTCTTGGTCACTCGCACAACAAAATTGTAGTTGTCAGTGACTGTGGTTACCTGATAGAATCCGTTGAATCGTGAGTCAAAATTCTTGACCACTATGACATCGCCCACTGAAAAATCGTGTGCTTGTTCTGTGGCAAATGTGGCATAGCCGTCTAGAGAATATGTCAGTGACACGGCTCGGTTATTGGTTTCGTTGACTCTATAGACATTCCAGTCTTGGTCAAAGTCTTTGGCCACCCAAATTTTGTAGCCTTTTGATATGTCAGCCAAGTTGCTGTCGAGATCAGTGTAGTTTTCTATGTCAAATATAGTGGCATTGACGTCGCCGATGTTGACATAACCAGCAGTGAGTATGTCTTGCGAATAATCACTGTTGTCGTTGCGAGCGTAAAAGACATCCTTGTTGAATAGGTCTGCTGTTTTCTTGTAGAGATCACGTTGCTTGACTCCAACTGCGATGTCTTCGGCAGTGCCAAGGTTATCAAGCAGTTGTACCACAACGGGATCATTGTCAAACACTGCATCATCCAACAGTACTTCAAAATTCTGATTGTTGTCGATGGCACCGTATTCGCCAACACGGAAAGCCCACTCTTCGTAGAGATCCACATCGCCAGTGACATTGTTGAATGTCGCGCTGGTAAGGCTGTCAATGGCATTCTTGGAGCCTTTTTCTTTGATGAATCCCTGATAGAATTTCACTTGGCTGACATCGTCGAGACCAAATTCGTTGAGGTACTTGCGAGTACGGAAACCAATCAGGCCCATGGAATATCTATGTAAGTCGTCGTTGGTTCCGTCAATGTCGTAGGCCGTTTCAAACTGCTTGGCATTGTAAGCAAAGTTTGGCAGCAGGCCGGTCTTGATAGAATTCCTATCAATGAATTGCCAGGTCTTGCGATCAAACTCGTTGCTGGCAATGACATTTTCCAATGCTGTAAAGTACTGGTCCTTGAATTCAACAATGGAACCTTTGCGATAATCGCGTCCGGGTTGCCATGCGTCAACGTGGTCGTTGTTGTAGATGAAACCTGGTGGTTCCATGGTCCCTGTCCAGGATCCGGTCTTGCGTCCCACTAGTTTTAAACGATACTGACGATTGCCCAACTCGGGCAAATAAATGATATCATCGAACACAGTGATGTTGTCAAAGATCATCACGTGTTCGTATTGTACCACATCCAACTGTGCCAAGCAGATGGTACGTTGTTCAATGCAGGTCAGAGAGAACTGATTGCCGGAACGCACACATGAAAACTGAGATGTTGTCACTGAATTAAAATTCTGGTCTAGCACTTTGTTGAAACTGGTGTCGCCAATTTCGTCAACCACGCCAGAACTTGAGAAGAATCTGATTTTGTCACTGACTGGGCTGAGTACAATGAGGTTGCCCTCTTTCCAACCTTGCTGGCTCCAGTGCAGGAATTCGCGGCTGCTCAGGATCCAGTCTTTTTGTGCTTTGAGATCGGTGTCAAAGTCTGAGAATATAAAGCCTTGTCCAATGAGGTTACGCCCATAACTGACCAAGAAGTCCACTACTTGCTGACGAGTGCGGAACTCAAAGCCGTAGGGCACAACAACTTTCTTGCTTTGATAGTCACGATAAATGATGCCTCGTTCGCCGCCCACAGACACAGTGTAGAAATTGTTGTTGGCTAGACTGGGGATGATAGTGAAGTAAGGGTTGGCCAAATCGTAGCCCGATACCGCATAGCCCGAGTTGGTCTTTTCAACGATCACTGCGCTGTACACAGCCTTGCGCAGGGGAGAACTCTTGTTGACGTAGATGTCATAGTTCTCTTCGGGCACTATGATGGAATCATTGGTGGAGTTTGGCGAACTTTGTTCGGCCAACACTTTGATAAATCTCTTGTCGGTGTAACCGGCCATCTTGTAGGCCAAGTTCACAGACACATTGTCCATGATATATTTGATACGAGCAACAGGATCAACGCCGAGATATCGCAGATAGTCGGCTATCCAGTTTAGGTAACCCGAAGTCATTACAATCGCGCCGTTTTGCGTGTCGCCGTGTACTTTCACAGTGGCAGGTGTGAGCCTACCGTTGGTGCCAACAATACACATCTGCGACAGTTTTTGGTTGTAGCGATAGTTGTCGATGTTGAGCAGTTTGCTGAAATACTCAGCGGGCTTGGTCAGTGCCAGGGCGGCCTGCACGGCAAAAGGATAGTCGCTGCTGCGTCTCCATGCTGTTTCGGCAGGGCCTTGCTCACCCACACCAAAAGATCTGTTGGCTGCGGTACTAGAGAAGTTTCTAACAAGGAATCTACTGGGATCTTTGAGTTGACCGTACTCATCCACCGGAATGATGTCCAGGAGTTGGGGTCTCACAAAATGCGGATCAATGCCTTGACGTGAACCGGCATGGATGTAACCTTTGCTGAGGTCTTCCCAAAGCAGATAGTTACCACCGGTGTAGGGAGCAGCGCCGTAGCGTTCTTGCCACCAGGAGGGCTCTTCGCTGAAGCCCAACATCTCCCAGGGATGTGTATGGGGACGATCGGTGTCATAGAAATACTTGAAAGCAGATCTCCAACTTCCTGTCAGGAACTCTCCGTCTACCACATCACGGAAACTGCGATAGTTCCAGGTCCAAGCATTGTTGCTTTCAAAATAACGATTGGTTCCAAAGTCAACTCGGTTTGAACCGGCCCACTTCAAGAAATTGCGTGTGAGCACGCGATCAAATTCGGCACGGTCATAGTCAGTGCTACGGAACTTACCGGGCAAGAAAGAATAAAAATCAAAAGTCTCAAGATCAAAGTCGGCTTTGATGTTGTTGTAGATGCGCTTTTCGAGTTCCAGCAAGAGGTCATCGCGATAGTCGCCAAACACAGGAACGATAGAACCATCGTGGCCCACAATCACCGATATTGGATCAATGTAAGTGTCGTCGACTCTGATTTCTGGAGTAAACTTGGGGTACAGACCCAACTTGGTCGGGGTCTCGGGCACATACGAACCACGTGTATCGCTGTACTCAACAACACGAATCTTGTCACCAGGCGACAATGGATAAGAGTCATTGATGATGACTGCTGTACGATCCTGTGGGAAACGGTAGTCTTTGTCTTTGACTAACTGAGTGCCATTGACATAGACCAGCACCGCACGGAAACTGATCTTGTGATCGTCGAACACCTCGGGAATATCAAATTGCTTGAGATTGGGGTTAATGACCACATCGTCATAGACACTGCGATTGTCGCCGTAGGGCACCATGTCGGAATAGTAGCCCGGGAATGTTTGATTCTTGATGGCATTGATCTCTTTGATCAGAGCATCGGCTGTGCCGGCAATGTCTGCGGCGTCAATGAGGTCACTGCGGTTTGCTGCCAGTTCCAGGAACTTGTTCTTGAACTTTACATATTCTCTTGCTGAGTAATCCAAAGACGAAATAATGTTGACTTGGTCGTCGGTGAGGAACATGCTGGCATAGATTGCAGGGCTGGCATGCTGTAATATCGATCCGCCATTGGATTTAAAATCCATGTCGCGCATGGCACGAGCATCAACGGACTGTGTCAACGCACGAGTATTGGAGGCCAGCGTGGTGACGTGAGTTTGAATCTGTCCCAGTGTCAAGCGAGAAAAATCTCTGTTCTCGGCATTCAAGTCAAGATTGCGTGGCACTTCGTAGTAGCCAGATTCAGATATGGCATCCGAGTATACCGATATATCAATCTTGTCGTTGGTATTCAATGTAGACGAAATCGAAACTACACGACGTATGCCTTGCAGGCCAATCATGTATTCCGATTCATTGAGCAGGCGATTGTTTACAAAGACTTTGATATAGGAAATCTCTTCCTGATCGTTGATGGGCACATCGAGTTCAAAGTCGTTGCTGCCAGTGTATTCGTAGGAAATGATCTGATATTGATGTACTGGTTCCTTGATCTCGGTCCAGACATTGCGATATTCGTAACTGTCAGCGCCCAGAGTTTTGACAAGATATCCTGAATTCAATCTCACTGAATCGATGGTGGATCTATTGAGATAGGTAAAAGAATCAGTGTCAAAGTTGTTGGTGAAAACAATATCGCCCACACTGCTGAAGTTTTTATAAGTCAGTGGGAAGCCCAACACTTTGTCGGCTGCGCCTGTGCCTTCGAGATAGGAAAAAATCCGTGTGCCGGCAAAACTGGAGTTGACATAGATATCTTTGTTGGCAAAACTGATGTCTTGCTCGTCAAAGATATCGTACATGGGAGGCTGGTTCGCGGCTGTCTTGTCTTGACCACGAACCCAGGCTGCGCCATCGTACCAGTAGTTTTTTCCGCGCTGTTCGCCATCTTTGATGATGAAGTTGGTGCGCGGTACGGCTGCATTGTCGGGCTCTTCTTCCAGGTGCACGGTTTCAGTGACCGCCTCGGGATCATCATTGAGGTCAATGATGGAAACTCTATAAATCTTGTTGCGTACTTCGGAATCTTCGTCGGCTGCGAATATTATACGCTTTCCGGTTTCAGCAAGATCAAATATGGCTCTCCAATATCTGTCATCGGCAGGAGTTACTCCCACAGGGATATCGTAGATTGCTTTGTAGATTGTGCCTTCGTAGACCGCAGTATCATTGGCCACATATTCAGTGGCTGAATCGTAGTTATAGGCGCCTTCGATGTCGCTGAATGCATCAGTGACTGTGAAATCCAATATGTCAATGGGTTTGGCTGCCACGTAGCCGTGATTCAGCAATCGCAGACTGCCTTCGAACTCAATGATGGGGCGAGCGGCACGCAGACTCTGATCGGGGAGATCGGTGGTTTTATTGTAAGTTGCCGTGGCTTTGATCACATCGATATGGAACCAACGGTTGCTGCGGCTCCAGGCATTGAGATCAATGCTGTTTCTATTGACTGTGATATAGTCGGGTGTGGTCAAGCCTGCTGTTGCATACTCTTCGGGATTGATCAATGTTTCAGCATCAACCAAACGAATGGCTTTGCCTACTCCTTCCACATAGTAGGTTTTTTCTGCATAAGAGGAAGGATTGACTTGGGTGTCAAATCTGACTTTGAGACCATTGGTAAACTTAACGCCGTTGGGGCTGGTGTAATCTTTGTTGCCAAGGATATCCAATTCTACGTCAATGACATAGTCAACGGGATCAACCAGTTTGATTTCTCCCACCATTCCAGGGCGACGGCTGTCTTGATAAAACAAACGATCGAGGTTGGCAGTGATCAGGGGATAGAGTTCGTAGATTCCATCGTAGTCAACGAAGAACTCACGGGTGGCATATTCCACACCTGAACGCACAAACACTCTGTTGTTCTGTGGCACAGCATTTTCAAATACAAGATTGAAAATATAGTCTGTGCCGCTTTGTACAATGTTGATTCTCCAAATGCCGCGGCGCTGATTCTCAGCAATGGCCAGGCCTGGCCAGTAATCGTATTCCTTGAGATCATAGATCTCTGGATTGGTCCAATAAACATCGTCGATGTCTTCGTTGACAAATATCAGTGTTCGGTTATTGAGGTTTTCAATTTCGGTGATACCGTCAATGCCATTGGGGAAACTTCTTTGGAATTCTGTGAGGCTGTGGTTCTGGATGTCGCAGTAACTGATGGTAGTAGCAAAGTCGGCTGTGCCGGCCAGTGGCATAGATGTGTAACGATCCTGCGCAGTTTTCAATGGAACTTGGAAAATCACACGACCGGATTCGGCACCGTTGTTGGTGACACCCAACACATCGCGTGTGGAAATGTTTGATTGTGCGCGACGCACACCTGTGACGCCGGCTTCGGTTTGTATCCAAAATCCAGCATCTCTGCTTTGAGGATCTGATTCAACATTGAATACATAAGTACCGCCACGGGCCAATGTCATGACAGGATTGACTTCGTTGCCTTTGCTGCTGAAATTGAGACCGCCTACAGCATAGTTGCGGACAACATCGTAGTCGCCCTCGTTGTCGACTTCTCCGGCAAACACTTCAACAACATCGGGGCCGTCCTTCAACCAATAGTAGTTGTTGAAGTTGACGAATTTGTCGTAGTCAAAGAGTCCGTCAAATGTGTAAGACTTGCTGGCAAAAAGTCGATCGTGATTTTTAGTAATGCCGCCGTAGTAGGATATCTTTTTCAGGAGATCAGGGTACGACGAAAACATAGACACCTGCTCGTTGGCAGGGTTTGTGACCACCACCGATGGTTCAAGTTGGTAGTCAAGTCTGTCTTTGGTTGCTTCAGTGATGTAGTTGTCACCAACTTGATATGTTGGTGCAAATTTCCTGCCAATATAGCCATTGACTGTGCGAAAATCGGGTTCTTGCGTGAGTTGGTCAAGTGTCGCCGACAGGAATTTCTGATTGTTTTCCGTCCTGAATATCGACGGTAAAAAATTCAGAGTTTTTACTGAAGCCATTGTTTACTCTCTTATCTAAATAGTTGAGAACCGTCTGTGACAGTTAGTGCCTGATTAATTTGTGCCGCAGTGATCGAAGGAATCACTTCAACGTCGCTGACTGAAGCCGCACTGACTACGATTTCGTCGGGCTGGCAGTTGATCTGATAGAGACTGCCAAACACTGAATTTTCATCGGCAGGTACTACAATGATCGAAGCGATATTGGGTACCAGAACCTGGTGCAGATATGCACTCAGTTCTGAGAAGTAAAAGGTTTCTCCAAAATCCCAGTTGTTGACATCAAAGTAAGCATTGATGGCAGCAACCACTGAAGTCTTGATGTCGTTGTCACTGATGACCACATTGGGGTTCTTGACCACTTTGAATCTGGCCCTCAGTGCAGGTTCTGCCTTGTCACCAAACAAAGGCTTGAATCTTGCAGAATTATAAACAATGGTGTCGCTCATGGCTTTGTAATTTTCCAACTCATTGAACTCGGTGCGCAGTTCTTCGTTGGTGGGAGCCACTGGCTCACTGACATTGCCTGTGGAGTCTTTGATCCAGGTCACATAATCATTGGCGTATGTCTTGGTCAAGATATAAAGGTCCATGATGTTGTTGGGACTGGGATCAATACGACGGTAATTGGGACTGTTGTGTCTGTAATGGAAACTCAAAGTTGGACGACCAACTCTGGCTATGTAATCTCGTTGCTCAACTGCTGTGGGCTTGTTGTCGATTATGCTGTAGGAATAGAACTTGTTTTCTTGATAGGCATAAAAGATCTGTCCAATGTCGTAACTGTCGATGTTGAGCAGGATGGATTCTTTGGTGGGCTGTTCGGATGTGATTGTTCCGGGAGCCACAGGAACATAGTTGACAAAACTCTTGTCACTGCTGACACTGACAAAGAAGACGTATTTTCTTTCAACATCAACATCGGGATTGACGATCAACTCAAACAAGTCAGGGTTGTCAGGAATGCCGTCGTTGTCAAAGTCAGGGAATGTCACCAGCACCTTACGATTGTTTTCGTAACCATCGGCCTCAACCACATTCTTGTACACAAACCAACTGTAGTCTTGTCCCAGTGTCACTGTGGAATCAGGATTGGAATTAAACTTCAGAACTTTGATGTAGTCATTGATGGTTCGTCCAGTCTTGGAATCAAAGACTTTGACTTTGTTGTCGTAGTAAAACTTGGTCTCAACCACGCTTTCAAACAGATAGTCAAGTGCTCGAGCACTGACATTGTACTTGTTGCCGTCGTAGATGAATTTGATCAGCCACGAAGAATCTGCACCAATTTGCGTAGACCCAGCAAATTCATTGCTGTAAGTATCTCCACCAATGTATTGACTGTCAATGACTTTCCATGATTTGGAAACATCGTCGTAGCGGATGGCAAAATCTCTATAAGTTCTAATGAGATTTACCAGTGTTCTGATAAACACATCCGACATATTGGTTTTAAACGCTGGGATAATCTGGTCCAGGATGGCTTTGCTGGGCACAATCTGATTGATGGTCAAAGTGTTGGCATCGCGATCTTCGTTGGCCACCGCGGCATAGATATAAAAAGAGTCGCCGTCGAGTTTGGGATCTCCGGCTTTGATTTTGCCGCTGGCAGTGAAATGATAACCAGCAGGAGCGCGGAATCGCATCATGGATCCCACTGAAATGTATTTGAGGTTGCTGGAGACTCCGGAGCCGTATGTCAATGCATTGTTGTCAATGTCCACTAATTTGCCTACATTGGCATTGGTGGCCTTTGACATGCTGTCCCAAGATACACCATCGACGCTGTAGCGACGGGCTTTGGCGTAATGGAAATGCTTGGTGCTTTTTTCGTCCAGCAAGGGATATAATTTGTTGTAAATTACATCATAGATTTCGTTGTTGAGCGTGAATGCAAACGAGAATTTCTTGAAGTACTCTTCGCGATAAAGTATGCCATCACTGCCAAACACGTTGGTGCTGGAATACTTGCCAGTGACATCTAATACGTCAAGGAAGCGGCTCACGCCAGAACTTGTGCGATTGACTGCTTTGGCTTTGAGAATGGTTGAGAACGCAGTGTAGGGAAGGATGTTGTAGTCCTCACCGGTGATCATGCGATTCTGTGTGTAATATTGTTGTGGTGCTTTGACGCGGATTTCGTCAAGCGTTTCCTTGGCAGTGGCGTTGGCCACTGTGTAACCCAGGCTGGCACGCACAGTCAAGGTCTCAGTGCGACCACTGCGACTCACATAGTTGATGGGGATCACTACGCCTTGCATTTCGTCGGGAGTGATCTTGTAAGTGAGACCATTGCTCTGACGATAATACAAGCGGAAATTGCCACGTGGTACATTGGCAAAAGCACCGTCACCAAACACCAAATCAATTTGATCATTGATGCGAGTGTTGACTTGATAAAGGTCGCGATCGCTGCTTTTGTTGTAGGCTATGTTGATGCCGGCCACTGCGGGCACTTTCTTCCATTCACCACTGATTTTGCTGTCAGCAGTCAACGCATACAGCCACTGATCGTGCTGATTGATGTTGGGGAAGTCAATGGCCACTGTGCGATTGGGGATCGATTCTCTGAGATTGAAATCGATGCTGCCAAGTTCGCCTTGCTTGAAGTAAACAAAGAAACCAGTGTTTACACTGCTGTTACCTAGACCGTCAGTGCGGAACAAGAGATTGAATCTCGAACGTGGCACAGGTGCCGATTCATAGATGTAAGTTTGGCCAGCACTGGTGGCAGATACTGCTTCAAAGGTCATTTCCCCGCCGTCAACGATGGCAGAGAATCTATAGATGGGGGTAGAACCAGGAATGATACTCACTGTGTATTCGTCAGTGAGCACACCATTGATGTTCTGGCTGTTGCCGGGCTTGCCAACCAATTGGCTGTTGACCATAGTGGCATTTAGTACAGCATTGAATTGCTCTTGCCAGTTGTCGTTGGTGGGATCGTCCCAGTTTACAATGAGGTTTGCTAGGTTGATGCCGTTGCTGTCAGTGACAGATTCTGTTGTGGTCACAGAATCAATTTTGAGCATGCCCGAAGCAGGAATATTTCTTTTAGGGTTGTAACTGATCAGGCGAGCCAGTTTCAGTACGCTGTCTCTGCGCTCGGCTGTGTCAATGAAATTTTCACGAGCATTTAGATCGGCACGGAAGGCCAGACTCTGACCCAGGAACGCCAAGAGATCAACAAGAGCGATGTATTCCGAACTTTCAATGAAGTCATTGAAGTCTTCGGGGTAGTAAGTACGCAAGTAATCTATCATGGTCTTGCGCAGAGTTTCAAAGTCGTAACTTTGGAAATCAGCATCCTTGAAGGTCTGATAGATCTTGGTCCAGTCTTGCTGTACTAATAAATTGGTCTGACGATCGTTTATGGCCATAGTTTACACTCGTTTAGTGTTATTTATCGTGCCGTAAAAACGGCTACTATTATGACCCAAGCGAAAGATTGTTGTCATTGCGGTTGAACATCAACAGCATTTTCTCGGACTGATTCGTGACCACATATCGCAAATCTATCTGTATCTGTATGCCTTGTTCAAACTCGTCAATGACCACGTTTTCTACCACAAGACGAGGGTCGTAACTGACTATCCGGCGCACGTCGTCGATTATCAACTGTCTCACTTCAGCGGTCAGTGGCTCAAACAAAGTATTCCAGATCAGTGTTCCAAAATCTGGGTTCATGAGTTTTTCGCCGCGACGTATATGAAAGTGATTGATAAGGTCAGTCTTTACCGCATCAAAGTCCGTGACACGGAATTTGCGATAACGATCAACAGTTGAGAAACCTCTGTACATTGCCATAGTAATGTATTTAACCCTTTGTATTATGCCACATTTGTGCCGCGGCTGGCCAGGACGTCAATGGCATATCGTGCCTTGTTGAAGTAGACCGCGCCAGTGGTTCCATTGGCATCTTGGCCACCACCATTCTTGCGCCAATCTCTTGCGCCACCGGCACCCAACAGATGTGCCACTTGCAAGATACCAGCCACTGTGCAAGGGTCGTCGCCGTTTTTGATGCCACCAATCCTCAACAAAGTGTTGTAGTTGCTCTTGAGCAAACGATACATAACGGCCTCTTGTACGGCTGCATTACTGAAGTAATCGTCAAGGCTGGTGATGCCGTCTTTGCCGGTCCAACTTTCGGGTTTGTTTACGGCACCATTGCGATACTGTTTGAAGTAGTCCATTTTGATGTAGCCTTGATCTACCAGCACGGCTGCGCCAGTTTGGTAGCGACCCACATAGTTAAGGCTGTTCCTGGCCTTGTAGTTCCAAGCACTTTCGCTGAATGCAATCTGTGCCATCAGGCATTGTGTCTGATATTGATCTAATGTACCAACGCCGCCCGGGGGATTTGGGGCATCGGGGCGTTTGAGCCAATTGGGATCTAATGCACCTTTGACTGGCTGTCCCATGGCACTCTTGGGGCCGGGATCCAGTGAACTTTCAAAGGTTTTTTCGCCGCAGTCCACTGGAGCAACTTCTTTGCTGGGAGCAGGACCTTGGCCAATGGGCTTGGGTGTAGATCCGCCACGTGCTGCGGCACCTTTGGGCAGCAAAGTAGAGCCCTGTGGAGTTCCAGTGCCACGGAACCAAGGTTCGTGGCTGGGAGCGATAGTGGCAATTGACGACAATGCCTTGGGCACCGACACCCAGGGATGTAGACTAGTTTCACGGCCGGTATCAGCGTGTTCGTTGGGTTTGAGGTTGCCAGGGTCTTTGACTTTGGTGCCGGGTTTGGTATTGATGTCTGTGCGGCTACCGGAAATAATCATGGGACCATCACTGGTGAATTCGCCTTTGCTGTCAGCACTAAGGAACAAGTTTCCACTGGAACCAATCTGCACTTTTCCAGAGAATGCCGTGAAACTGTCATTGGCTTTCAGTGTCATTGAGGGAGAGTCCATCAATATACTCTGCTCGGCTTTGATTTTCAAAGACTGTTTGGCATGTATGTTGATGTCCTTGTCCGAGTGCAGGTTCATGTCGCCTTCGGTGCGCAGACTGAAACCGCCGGCCGAGTAAAACATCACGTGTCCGTCTCCGGTGAATTCCATCCACACAGAACCGTCGCTGTTGGCAAGATAAATTACTCGCTCATAGTCGTTCATCAGCAACTGATGTCCAGTGGCTGTGCGCAGTCTCATCAATTGGTCACGACCCGATATCACGCTGCCGTCGTCCATGACAAAACTATGGCCGCCACGGCGAACACGAACAGCATATTCGTCTTCACTGATTTCGTCCCGTCCCAACTTGTTGAGATAATCGGGATCGTCGGCGGGATCATTGACTGGACGACCCGGAGTAGAAATACCAAACACCATGCTGGGGGTTTCGCGCTGGCTTGACGAAGTCACTGCGCCGCGCACAGGATCGCGATCTAGACCTTGCTTGACTAACTGCTCGGCCTGATATTCGTGTATGGCTTTGGCGTTTTGTAAGAATCGATCCGAAATATTGGTTTCAATGTTTTCGTTGAATTCAGCAGCCGGCAGTGTGGGTGTGGTACTTTGTGCGATACTGTTCTTGACCGAGTCATTGGTGACTGTGCCCGATTCCAAGGGATTGACTGTGGCACCAATGCCTGGCACCATGCCGTGGCTGAGATGTTTGTTGATACAAGCAAACCAGTATCCCCGACCGGGATCGCCGTTGACGAATGTACACAGTACTTCGTTGCCGATGTCAGGAGGAACCATCCACATGCCATAGGTCTGATGCACATTGTCAATGGAGGTGTTTTTGCTGGCTTCGGGCTGGTATGTGGCACCAAAAAATGGACTGGCATAACTCACAGTACGCCAGTTTTGCACATTGTTTTCGTCGCCGCCCAGATCGGGAATAAACACCTGCAAGCGACCACATCGTGTGGGGTCAATGTTGCTTTTGATCACAGCCACATACGGGCCCGAGTCAAGATTGATGCCCGAATCACCCGATGCACGATTGGCCCAGGCTGCTACTTTATTTCTTGCTCTGCGATCTGTTGACATAGTTGCTTATTTAATTCCTTGATCTTTACTCGGCTGCGGAATCGGCTTCTTGCTCTTTGGCCGCTAATTGTGCATTGAGATCCGAAACTACTGATTGTTGCCTTACCAATTGGTTCTGTAGTTCTTGTTTGAGAGCAGGGTCAGCTCCGGGAGTCTCTTCGGCCATTTTTAGTTTTCGCTGGGTTGATCTAACTGCGGCACTGGCGTCTTCGAGTTGAGTGTTTATCTGATTGATTTCAACTTCAAGTCCGCGCACTCTTTGTTCTTGATTTTGCTGTTGTCGGACGTCGGCTTGTTCTGATGTTTTCACTGGTTGGTCTGTGGGTGCGGTGTTTTCCGCGGCTTGGTAATCGGAATAAACAACCTCAGCCTCGTCTTGATCCACAATGTCTGCGAGATCGTCGGTGTCGGGATCTGGTGCTTC
>CAYVBV010000012.1:16010-28206 GCA_964449745.1 uncultured Polynucleobacter sp.
GTTTCCAAAGTCTGCTCAAATCTGCCCGATCTCAACTCGTTGGCCACACTGAGCACTTTGTAAAGACCGCTGAAGTTGCTTTCCACATACTTGCCATCTTGCTTCAACAGTCCTGTGGTCTCGTCGATGTCTGCGGGTGTTTTAAATCTCACTGTGCAGAAAATCTCGCCACGATCAAAGACCAAACTGCCCGATCCTGGTAGGTGCTGTTGCGAAGCCATGTTTTCGTAGTCTTTGTTGCCGGGATTGGTATAGACATCATCCTGCTTGATAAAATCAGGGTCGCCAATGATCTTCAATTTCAATGACAACATGTCTCCGCGAGCACTGGAATACAGGCTCTTTTGCATGTCGCTGACTGTGCGAGTAGTGGTTTCTCGCTCGCCGGAAAAGCCCGAATCGTTGCCAATGTCGCCCGAGGTTGGCAGGTACTGTCTCGGAAACGCAGAATTCTTTCCGGCACTGGGATTATTTGTGGTACTGGTGTTTTCTTCTGTTGCACCAGATTGGCCTGTTGACGTTTGGCTGTTGGCACGGTTAATCGACATGGCCGTAAAGTACAAGGCATCAAAGTCAATGTTGAAATCAATGATGTCTTCGTTTTGCCCGGTATAGATGTAGTTGTATTCTTTGACCCAGCCCTTGGGTTTGGAAGATGGACCATGTGGGTGCTTGCTGTCGGGCACGATGTAAGGTACAATGTGATAAGTGACTTTTTTGGCAAATGTGTTGGTCACTGAGTTGAAGTCCAACAGTTCAACTTGTGGAATAACTTTGTACCAACTGAGTTCTTTGTTGAGACGATTGCGCAACTCTTGTGGACTCTTGTTGGCCGGGTCATTGACCTGTTTGGTGATGTATTCACTGCTGCGCATGACCATGTCAATGACTTTCATCACTGACGTGCCGGCACTGATGCTAAAAGCCGATGTGTTGAAATTGGGACCCACATTGTCGGTTTTTTGCACAGCCACGGCTTCGGGTGTGCCTGCGGTTTTCAGCGCAGTCCTGCTGGGATCGTTGCGCGAAGGCTTGACTATCTTGCTGTTGGCAATGGTGGGGTGTATGTTGAACTCGATCACATCTGCTGTCTTGGCCTGGCCCACGTTCTTGCCTTTGAACATCTGGTCCCTGGTATAAATCATCCAAGCATTGACACCACCGCAGTAACTGGATGCGCGGACTGGCTTACCAGCACTCTTCTTTAGTCTTTCAATTTCGGCCAGGTAAATGTCCCTGACTTCCAACATGTCGTCACTGATGGTTCCGTCGCCAAATGCTTTTTGTATGGCTGCTATGCTTTCGCGATTTTCCCGTTGCGAATCCAACTGTTCAGCCACATTGTCTTTGTTGTTGTCAAAGAAACTCTGCACAGTGTCGGCTTCGATTTCAAGATTGACTGGCACTGTGAATGTGCTCTCCTGGAAGGCCTGATGGTTAAACGGTGATGCCTGTATGGAATATTCAGCACCGCCAGTGGTGACCTTGGTCTTCATTGTCAATATTCTGATAGGGATACGTTTGGTGGTTTCGGGTATGGGTTCAAACGTGTTGGATCCATCGTCGGCGATGCCGAAGAATTCAATCTGCAACATGTAAGGCATGGCCAGATAGTTCTTGCTGCCAAGACCGTCGCTGGCTGCAATGATACGATCCAACAGTGTGAGGCCGTAGGGCTCAACCACTGTGAAATTTATGTCAACAGCGTTGGTGGCACGGGTTCTGGCGTTTAATCCCACCACAGTGGTCATGCTGAAGTTGGAAAAATAAAAATCTTCTTGGAATTCGGGATTCCTGGCTGCAAAGTTTTCGCCACGGCGACCAGCACTGGCTATCAGGCAGTTACGCGGAGTCCAGGTGTCGGGTGTTTCCACCAAAGTCTTGTAGTCCGACGGTGTCAACATAAAGAGACTGATGTTATAGGTATAACTGGCATAGTCTCTGAGTTTGTTTTTTGTTGCAACATAAGTGGGAAGATAAGATGCTGTGACTGTGACTGTGGGAAGCGTGGCTGTTTCTTCGGACTGCCCGGCAGTTATGCTGGACTGGTCTTCGTTGGTCATGTCACTGACATTGGTATTCTCGGTGGGAGTCGCACTGGGAGGTTCTCCGTCCACTGGAGGATTATCAAGTGCCTGGCGTTCTTCTGCGGTAAGGGTGTCGCTTTCTCCGGCAGCGGCATCAGTGGGCGTATTGGTTCCAGTGTTGTCGGCACCCTCTTTGACAGAGTCTCCGGCAGTCTTGCCTGCATCGGCGGCCGACTCTTGGGATTTCACTTGTGCAAGATCACGATTTATGGAAGAGACCGATTGTCCAGTCTCTTGTTGTACTGTGCCAATTTGTGAAAGTTGGGTGTCGTTTCGTTTTGCCAGTTCTGGATCCCAGATACCACTTGCCAGATTTTGTTGTTTGATTGCCTCGGCTCGCTGTACCAAGGGATAAGTTTCGTTCTGTATGGCTTTGAACTCGGCTTCGAGTTCGGGGCTGGGGCCATTGGTTTTGTATTTGTCGTAGGCTGCTCTCTGGCGCTCTACTAGGGCAACTAATTGGCGATTGTTTTGATTGAACTGATCGCGGAGGGCTCTATTTTCACCAACGTCAGGCATGTTAGAGTCCTAAGTCGTCGACAAGAGTTTCCTTTTTGGGCAAGCGTATGGTCACGCCTGGACGGAAATCGAAAACTGGATCTTTGATGATGTTGGGATTTCTGGCTGCAAACACCCACCACAGGGCTGCATCACCGTAGAGGTCAAATGCCAACAAGTCGGGTCGGAAATGATAAGATTTGGCAATGGTGTAACTCACATCGCTTTCAAGTTTGGAAATCTTGCGCATCTCCATGACATCCAAGAACGTTCCGTAGTTCTTGGTACTGTAATAGGGACTGGTCTTCTTGTAGGCAGCCATCACAGGAATCCTTTATCAATCATGCGCCCGGCTGCAAAATCGTCGAGACTGAACTCACTGGCACGTCGACGACTGTAGACTGGCTGCAGAGTCACGCTCAAAGTGCTTTGTGTTGGTATGCGAGTGGTTCCTTCGGCGCCGGGTGCTTCGATGTAGTCTACATCAGCCGGCATGCTGTGGTTGAAACCAGTTATCACACAAGGCACGTGAGGGAAATAGTATTTGCCGTAGCCATCAAGGAATACCATTGGTGGTGGATTGCCGGCTCGCTGATCTTGCCCAAACCACATCTTGGTGCAGGCACGGAAGAAATAGATTGAAGCCAGCACATAGGCCGCTTCCGAGGGATTGTGTGCAGTAAAATCTCCCGACACTGTGATGGCCTGTACTTCTGATCCTTCGTAGAAGTAAGCGTCATAATTACTGTGTGTGAGTTTCTGATTGCCATATCTGGCCACATGCTGTACTTGCACCGCAGGAGTGTAGGGAAAAATCACACCGTTGACATCGGAACTACCGCCGAACAGTGGTGCCATTACCCCGGAATCGTAATTTTGATAAAAGTAATCTGCTTCTTCAGAGATGCTGATTTTAACCCTCCAGTCGCTTTCGTAACTGGCGCCGCTGCTGTTGAAACCTATACTGGTTGCGGCACGGCTACGCGACGAAGTGAGTTGGCTGGTGATAGATCCAAAGTTGCCGCCCAGGGCATTCTTGAGCGAACTGAGTCGTGCATTGACAACTCCTCCCGCAGAAGATGCTACGCGATCAATGGCAGACCCCACAGAAGATGCCGCATCACCGATGCCGCCGCCTATCTGTCGAGCTGTGTTGGTTATAGTGTCAAAGATTCCCATTATGGTAATACTCTCGGTTGCTTATGAGTATTTATCGTGCTATAAATGTGCTGTTATTATAGGAACACTGATGAAACACAATTACCTCAACAACAAAGACATTCTCAAGGAGATACACAAGAGCAAAAAAACTTATTGCTCGTATCTTGACTCAAGTTGCGAAGACTTTGACATGATCTTGCCCGAAGTCAAGAAAATCAACAAGAAAAACATCACCGAGGCTCGCAAACTCAGAGCCGAGCGATTGGCAAAACTGGCCCACGAAGCGGCTGCTGTCGACGGAGTCAAGCGAAAACTCGACGAATTTGCCATCAAGCCCAAAGATATTCCCGAAACCGACATTGTGTTCCGTGTAATGATGTGGGACCATGTTCCCATGGAATTGGTCAAAAAGAAAGAAAAGAACAAAAAAACATTCTTGTTCGACGAAGACGATGCCCATACTGAATATGATGTCGAAGAGGAAGAAGCCCCCAGCAAGTATACCAAATGCAATTTCCCCCCATTCCAGCATTTCAAGGTCAACGAGGACGGTGAACCTTACTGTGTGGGCAAGAGCCATTGGAAGGGCGATCTCGAAACAGGATCTTTTTCCAAGGATCACGGCAAGATGACCAACAAACTGGCTCACATGTTCATCAAACTCTGCGAACGCTATGCCACACGTTCAAACTGGCGTGGTTATACCTACAACGAAGAAATGCGCGGCCAGGCCTTGCTACAACTCAGTCAAATCGGTCTACAGTTCGACGAATCCAAGTCCGACAATCCGTTTGCCTATTACACCGCGGCCATCACCAACAGTTTCACTCGCGTTCTCAACATTGAAAAACGCAACCAAAATATCCGAGATGACATCTTGGAAATGAACGGACTCAATCCCAGTTACACACGGCAAATGGCCAACTCCACTTGGGGCAATGGCGGCGGTGGTTCTCCTGCCGACGATTGATTGGCAGAATTCGCCACCATTTGATCTTGCTTTTGTGCGGTGTAATCAGTTAAACTGTTGGCACTATGTCTAACCTTTTTCGAAAAGCCGCTGTCTTCACTGACATCCACTTTGGACTGAAATCCAACAGTCAACTCCACAACGACGATTGTTTGAACTTCGTTAAATGGGCCTGCGACACTGCTCAAGAACAGGGCTGTGAAACTTGCCTATTTTTGGGAGACTGGCACAACAACCGTGCCAGCATCAACATCGTGACCTTGAACTACAGTCTCCGGGCTCTGGAATACATGAACAACAAGTTCGACAATGTGTTCTTTATTCCCGGCAATCACGACCTCTACTACAGAGACAAGCGCGATGTGCAGAGCGTGGAATGGGCGCGACACCTGCCCAATGTACATATCTGCAACGACTGGTTCAACGAAGGCGATGTTGTGATCGCCCCTTGGTTAGTGGGCGAGGATCACAAGCGGGTACCCAAACTCAAAGGCAAGTACATGTTTGGACACTTTGAGTTGCCGGGCTACTTCATGAATGCCATGGTACAGATGCCCGATCATGGCGAGATCAATGCTGATGCTTTCCGCGGCTTTGATCATGTATTCACTGGGCATTTCCATAAACGCCAGAGCAACAACAACATCACTTATATCGGCAACTGCTTCCCGCACAACTATGCCGATGCCGGTGACGACGAGCGTGGCATGATGATCCTGGAATGGGGACGAGAACCGGTGTTCATGGCTTGGCCCGAACAACCCCGTTACCGTGTGTATCAACTCAGTGACGTGCTCAAGAACACCGATGCATTGCTGAAATCGGGCATGCATGTTCGTGTCAACATCGACGTCGACATCAACTACGAAGAAGCCAACTACATCAAAGAAACTTTTGTGGGGCAGTACGGCCTCAGAGAGTTGACGCTGATACAAAACACACAACGCGATTTTGTTGAGGGTGAGTCTACTTCGGTGGTGTTCGAAAGCGTGGATCAGATCGTCACCAATGAAATCACCAACATTGCCAGCGAGCAATTTGACACCAAGTTGCTGTTGGACATTTACAGGAATCTTTGATTGTATCGCTACGAAGACATCTCTGTCATCGAAATAGAAACATCCAATCATTGCAATGCTGCCTGTCCGCAATGCATGCGCACCAACGAAGACAGTCTCAAGCCCACTGGGTTTGATCAAGCCAATCTAGACTGGAACAAAGTAAAAGAAAACATTGATCCAGCGTTTTGGCAACGTCTCCGGCGTGTAAACTTCAATGGCTCCACTGGCGACAACATGACGCACCCACAGATTGCCGACATCATTGACGATGTTTGTGGCGCAGTAAACAGTGATTGTGTGGTACATGTGTGTACCAACGGCAGCCTGCGCAACACCGAATGGTGGCGTGCGTTGGGTGCTCGTGCAGCCAAATATCCCAATCTTTCTGTGGTGTTTGGCATTGATGGCTTGAGTGACACCCATCATTTACATCGTGTGGGCACAGATTTTGACAAGATCGTCGCCAATGCTCGAGCATTCATTGAAGCCGGGGGTCGTGCCGAATGGCAAATGATCCTGTTCCAACACAACCTACATCAAGTTGAAGAATGCCGTGCCTTGAGCCAAGACTTGGGATTCGTGAAATTCTTCTTACGGTCCGAAAATCGTTTCCACGCCGGGGAGACCACCCAGAAAGTCTACTGGCGCGGGCGAGAAACCCACACCATTGAGTATCCTGGCCGACAAGTGGTTGAGTCCTTGATGGATCACACTGACGAACTCAATGACTACAGTCAGCACCAGCCCAAAGTGGATCTCAGCAAAAAGATACAATGCCGTAGCCAAAACATTGGTTGGCTGTCACTGTATGCCGATGGCACAGTATGGCCCTGTTGCTGGACCATGGGTTGGTCTTATGCCACACACCTTTCACAGCATCGATCTGTCAACTACCATTTCAAACAAGTGATAGGTCTTGACGCAGGGGCAATAAACGTCTACAATAACAAGTTAATGGATATAATCAACAGCGACGTCTGGCAGCGGTCTTGGCCCGACAGTATCAGAGATTTACCTAACCCAATCTGCGTACAACAATGTTCAAGATAAGATCTCTCACAGTTAAAAATTTCATGAGCGTGGGCAATGCCACGCAAGGAGTCGACTTTGATCGACGCGACCTCACGCTGGTGCTGGGCGAAAACCTAGACCTTGGCGGGGATGATTCGGGTGCCAGAAACGGCACAGGCAAAACAACCATCATCAATGCTCTCAGTTATGCCTTGTACGGCAATGCATTGACCAACATCAAAAAAGACAACCTCATCAACAAGACCAACAGCAAGAACATGTTGGTCACCATCGAGTTTGAAAAAGACGGCATCGAGTATCGCATTGAACGCGGACGCAAACCCAACATCATGAAGTTTTGGGTGGCCGGGGACGAAAAAGAAATCACCGACGATGCACAAGGCGACAGCCGAGAAACACAGGCCGAGATCGAACGCATGTTGGGCATGAGCCACGACATGTTCAAACACATCGTGGCACTCAACACTTATACCGAGCCGTTCCTGAGTCTCAAAGCCAACGATCAAAGAACTATCATCGAGCAACTCCTGGGCATCACTGTGCTCAGTGAAAAAGCCGACTCGCTCAAAGAACAAGTCAAGACCACCAAAGATGCCATTGTGGCCGAAGAAGCCCGCATCAAAGCCGTGCAAGACGCCAATCGCAGGATCGAAGAACAGATCGAAAGCCTGCGCAAACGCCAGCGACTGTGGGTGGCCAAGCAAGACGAAGACTGCGCCAAGATGCGTGTGGGCATTGCCGATCTTGAAAAAATCGACATCGAAGCCGAAATACAAGCACACCGGGATCTCGTGGCCTTCAACGAAGAACAAAAAACAAGGTCCGATCTGGCCAAAGCCCAACGACAGAGCGAAGCCGAACTGGATCGCTTGACCAAGTTGGCAGCCAAGTTGGAAAAAGAAATCGTTGCCTTGCAAGAACACAAGTGTTATGCCTGTGGACAAGATCTGCACGATGCCAAACAAGACGAAATCTTGAGTGCCAAGGCCGAATCATTGATTGAAACACAGGGTCAAGTCCGTGCCATCAGTGAAGAAGTAGAAGCCATACGATCTGCTTTGCTGGAACTGGGAGACCTACGGCACCCGCCCCAGGTGTTCTACGACACCTTGGAAGATGCTCTCAATCATCGCAACACCTTGGAAACACTCAAGACCAACCTCGTTGCACGAGAGGCCGAGCACGACCCTTACAGCGAACAGATACACGAAATGGAAGAGGCAGCCGTAGAAGAAGTCAACTACGATGCCATCAACGAACTGGCACGACTGCGAGATCACCAAGACTTCTTGTTGAAACTCTTGACCAGCAAAGATTCCTTTGTGCGCAAACGCATCATTGATCAGAATCTAGCCTATCTCAACACTCGCTTGGGTTACTTCTTGAACAAAATTGGCTTGCCACACACAGTCAAGTTCCAAAACGATCTCACTGTGGAAATCACTGAGTTGGGCAGAGACTTGGACTTTGACAACTTATCACGCGGTGAGCGCAATCGTTTGATACTTTCCTTGTCGTGGGCATTCCGTGATGTCTGGGAAGGTTTATACCAGCCCATCAACTTGTTGTTCATTGACGAACTAGTGGACTCGGGCATGGATGCTTCTGGTGTTGAAAACGCATTGGCCATTCTAAAGAAAATGAGCCGAGAAGCCAATCGCAGTGTTTGGCTGGTGTCACACAAGGACGAATTGGCAGGACGAGTCAACAACATACTGCGAGTGGTCAAAGAAAACGGATTCACCACCTACAACACCGATGTAGAAATAGCATGATCCTGGATCCGTATCAACTCCATGTCGAGATATCAAGTCGTTGCACACTGCGATGCCCACGATGCCCCCGCACAGAGATGCGTCCTGAAACATTGAATCGTGACATCACTGTTGATCAATTCCGCCAGGCATTCTCGCCAGCATTGCTGGAACAAGTGGGCTATCTGCTGTTCTGTGGCGACATCGGCGATCCCATCTACAACAACGATCTCGTTGAAATTGTAAAATACATCAAGGAGTCAAGTCCCGGCACCAGTGTGGCCATTGTCACCAATGGCAGTTACAAACCCGAACGCTGGTGGCAGGAACTTGGTGCGGTACTCACTGCGCACGATCGCGTCACATTCAGTGTGGACGGTTGGGATCAAGCCAGCAACGAACAGTATCGTGTCAACAGCGATTGGGATTCCATCATCACGGGAATAAAAACTCTCAAGGCTCACAGCGATGTCAGCCTGATCTGGAGCACCATACGTTTTGCCTTCAACGAACAGCACATAGGTCGCATAAGAGAAATAGCCGAAAACATCGGAGTGCATCAATTTGCTGTGGTCAACAGCACCAAGTTTGGCAGCATGGATGCACGTTATCTCAACGAGGACGGCGTAGATCCCATGGAACCCAACGACGCCACAAACACTCGTGTCTACACCATCAATCGCGAAAGCATCGGACGTGGACGACTCATTCCCATGGGCAGAGTCACACATGATCGACACCCTTGGGCCAACTGCCTGCGCGGAGATCAACGCATATTCATTGGGGTTGACGGTAGTGTGAGTCCTTGTGCGTGGTTTGGGTCTAAATACATGGACAACGAGTTCGTTGAAAAATATCGTGATCGTTTAAACATCAAAACAAGAAACCTACAAGACATACTCGAAGATCCTTGCTGGGAAGAGTTCATGGTACGGCTGGAAATGCTGCCGCTTCCCATTTGCAAACTGAAATGTGTACCCAATGGCCAATAAAGACATATTCTGTAACATACCTTGGTTTGAACTCAACATCAACAACGATGGCAGTTATGACCTATGCGGTGCTCAGAATGACAAAATCATCATGACCGACGAAGGGCGGCATTGGAATATCAAGCGCATGGGCATTGATGAGTATTGGAACAGCAGCAGGATGCAGGAAAAGCGCAGGATCAAACTAGGCGACACCGTGGACTCTATGTGCCGTATGTGCCAGATGAAAGATGAGGCTGGATACACATCTTCGCGACAAAAAGAAAATCTCAAGAGCGTGATTTTCCATCAACGATTTGATCGCAGTTTTGAGCAAAGTCCACATCGACATTATTTTGACTACAGTTTGGCCAACAACGGTCAAACACAATCTGACATCGCCAGCCTACATCTCAACATTGGCAATACCTGCAATTTCAGTTGTAAATTTTGTCCGCCCGAGTCTTCTAGTAGGGTAGTGCAAGCACACAAGAAAATGGGCTGGCTGACACCTGAATATCGCTTAGAGTCTTGGACACAGGATCCCAAGGCCTGGCAACATTTTGTTGACTGGTTTGAAAACAATTATCGTTCTTTGCGTGTGGTACACATCACCGGAGGCGAGCCCGACTTGATAGAAAAATTCCGCACCTTGATGGCGATGTTCCAGGAAAAAGAAATGTCCTGGTTGAATCTATCATTGACCACCAATGGCAGCATCGATTACAGTCGCTACAGCCAAGAGTTTGCATCGTTTAAACGAGTAGAAATTGGTGTCAGCATAGAAACCGCCGACACAGCCAATGACTATATCAGAGAGGGCGGCAGCATCGTGCAAATCTTGCACAATGTAGATCACATGCGCAAGGAAATGCCGTTTGTGCAGTGGGCGTTCCGGACTGTACCAACTGCACTCAGTGTGTTGAGGTACCGCGGCTTGCTGGAACATGCCCTGGAGCGCAACATACCCATCGATGCCAATTATCCGCATCGTCCTCGCTGGATGCTGAGTTCATTGTTGCCCACGGACCTCAAGACTTTTGTCATACAGCAGTTGACTGACTTTGCCAACAGCATAGAAATAAGACAACACCGATTCAACAACACCAAGAACCCCAACAACGCTGATCTCACGCTCAAGGCCGAAGCATTGGCTTTGATCGAGCACTTAAAAAAGCCCGAGCCTGACAGTGTCGAAGACCTGCGTCGAGAAATGGCTGCAAGACTCAGCGAGCAGGACGACCTGTACGGAAAGACTGCCGAAGATTATCTGCCGGAAATAGTAGACTGGTTAAGGATATATGGATACCGTCATTGATCTCAATCTAAAACCTATCTTCTGGGCCGACTGCCCTGAGATTGAAATACGCTGGGACAATCACGTCCTGTTCCGTGGCGAACTAGATCATCATCACATCAAATCATTTGATGTACAAGGAGATCATGGAGATCATGTGTTGATCGTGGAATTCTACAACAAACGTGATGGGGATACTGTGATCGAAAAGAATCTTGACAAGGCTGTGATCATCGAAGGTATCGGGTTTGAAGGCATGAATTTTGACAGTTTCCGTCAGCAAGCCTTATACTATCCAAGGTATCCCGAGGCCTATCGCAGGACTTGTGAACAGCAGGGCACGGCGTTAGAACCCGCGATCCGTAGCGATTACCTAGGTTGGAACGGAGAATGGGTGTTGCCCGTGACGTTTCCCATCTATACTTGGATACACGAAACCGAACATCTTGGCTGGATCTACGAAAAAAATCTATGAGATACCATGCAGCGATAACTAAGGGTGCAGATGTGGCTTTTCGAAAACTCACCCATAGAATCTTTGCCCGACGACTGCATAGGCTTCGTCTATCTCATTACGAATCAAGTATCAGGTAGAAAATACATAGGCAAAAAACTGGCAAAATTCTCAAGAACTTCTTACAAAACTGTAAAACTGAAAAATGGCACCAAAAAGAAAAAGCGCATCAAATCAAAAATCGATTCAGACTGGCAGACCTATTATGGCAGCAACGACGAACTGAACAAAGATGTTGAAGCACTGGGCCCCGAAAACTTTACTAGGGAGATACTCTATTATTGTTCCAGCAAGGCCGAATGCAGTTACATCGAAGCAAGAGAACAATTCCGACACAAAGTCTTAGAATCCGACGAATACTATAACGGACATATACAAGTCCGTGTCCATGGCTCCCACATCAAGGGCAAACTCAAAAACACCATCAGCGAGTAAAGGCTAGCACAGGCCAAAATCGTGTGCCGACGATAACCGGACCTAGGGTCACGGGGACCGAAGTCTCGCCGCCGCCGCGAGCATACAGCGACTATCCTTGACAGGACGATGACCAGATATGCCTTTATCAACTGGTTTCGCTGTAAGACAAATGTTCTTTTATCAAGGCTAAAAGATGTGAGATTACAACGATACTCACACGGCTCTACAATATGTTAGCGTATGTTGTAGATCCCGCCGTCATAGGAAGACGGAACGAGCAGGTACCGGATGACCGCCTGCGCAATTGTTTATAGTAAAATATAGTCAATTATAGTTCCAACGCTAAGTGGTTGTGCTACTCGGATGATGCTAGTAAAACCTTTTTCGCCCCGCAAGGGGCGAAGTGTGGCTGCTTAATCTGGATGATACTTAAA
>CAYVBV010000013.1:0-19607 GCA_964449745.1 uncultured Polynucleobacter sp.
GTATTTAAATTAGTATCCATATATGCACTTGTCCCATTACCTTTTGCTCCAGTACTTGCAAATGTCCAACCAGTTGTAAACGTACCTGTAAAACTTGAACTAACTAAGTTTTGTCTACAAGATGCTTCGGCTTCTATTGGACCTGCTCCACCACCTACCATAGGATAAATAGCCTTCATTTTACCCCAAATGTTATAAGCTTTTAAGTCTAAGACTAATTGGTTAACAGCTGTTTGTTCAGTTGTAGTAAGCACACCTCCATCGTTTGACACTCGGTCAAAAAATGCTTGTGCATCAGCATCATATGTAGGTCCTGGAGGAACACCTCCACCTAAGTTATAATAGTTTGATATGCCTATACCAATCCCTATCATTACTTGTAAGCAATTACACTTCCCTGAGAGATAGCAAATCCTGTGATGATTCCTCCACCTGGTAAATATGCAAATTGTTTAAAGACCACACTACCCATACCATTTGCAGTTAGGCGTTCTACCCCATTAACTTTAAATGAAGTAAACTCTGTGTTTTCTTGAGGCACAAGTGCTGAGTATTGTACGTCAGTAAAGTTGCCTGTTCCATGATACTTAAAACCTCCAGCTCCTGCTGTTAGTCCTGTACTTGCAGCAATCTGTCTTAACTTTTTAGATTGCTCATCCATTTTTTGAGAAACATCCCATGCCATAATTTTATACGTTTAAATTAATAAACCAGTCTTGCGACTCGCTCTTACAAATATAACTTGAATTAAAATAAAATCAAGAGAGGAAGACTATTTTCTAGTAATGTTAGAATATTCCATGTATTCAGCTTCTAGAATGTCTTGCTCTTCTTTATCCCTCGCAATATTAGTCTCTAATTCATCAATCTTTTCGTACAACATTTGCTTAGTGTCTGGATCTTCTATTAACTTAAGTTCTTCCTTAATGGCTTTTATCTCGAGTTTATTAGAACGCTGTCCTCTCTTAGCTTCTCTTAATTCTTTGTTATAAGATTCAGTAAAATATTTAGGATTAAGGTAATCGTATTTACGATACATGTACTCTTGGTTTCCTATAACATAATTTACAGATTTATCTAAAGCGAACAATTTAAGAGTACGTGCCACTACATCAGGCATACCTTGTAAGAATGGATCTGGTTTGTACCTATTAGGATTCATTACTTTTCCGTTCCTACTTCTAGGAACATACTCATCAAACATATTAGCATCACCCATTGGAGAATAGTCATACATAGACATTCCAATAGTTTTTAGTGTATTAAGAGGCTCAGTAAAGTATTTTTTGTAGTAATAAGTCGAAAAGTCATCTCCACTTACTTTGTTCTCAATACGAGAATATGCAATAGCAGCAGGGCCAAAGACAGGATGTAAGCTATTTAATTCGTCCTCTAAGTAAAGAAGATTATATAAAGCTAAGTAAGCCATTGGATTATCTACATCCTCATCATCGTCCGCGTAAACAGCTTGAGAAATTAAATAAGACAAGCCCATAACTACTGAGATTCCAAGACTATCAAACAAGGCTGCTCTTAAGTTGTCTTTTTCTTTGTTACTTAGTAAATCTTGAGTAGCCGCGTAGCTCATTAGTTTCCAGTAAGTTCCTTTGTATCCTATTACATTCCACAAAGTTCTATACATACCTTCAAACTCCATACCTGCCCTAATAGACATCCTTCTAGAAGCAAATCTGCTTAGGTACTGATATCCAAACCAGTTACGCATCATCATAATGAAACGACCAATAGCGTAACGCTGATACTCAGGCTTGTCCATAGCACCATATGCTCCGTGAATCAAACTGTTAATAAGGTTTAATCTACCTTTAAAGTGGTTTTCTTGTGCAGGAAAACTAGCTAAGTCTTTTATGTCTGCTCTTGGAACTAATATACCTCCTACAGATTCATACGCATCGAATATGCTAATAAAAGTACCATTCTGTAACTCAATCATATGCTGCTTAGATAATGCCTCAGCCACACCTACACGCATTTCAAATTCCAATGCTTGTCTTGTAAAGGCGTACATCTTAAGCGGATTGTAGTTTGCCGTCTTGTCTAAAGAAGTACGATAGATTTTTTTACCAGACTCACTTAGACGATTTTCAGGCATTACGTTAAAGTACCTCATTTTTTGCAAGTAAGGAGTTTCAATACCATCTTCTACACTTGCTCTGTAAAAGTCACGTAAATGTGTGGCAGCTTTAGCTTTACCTATAGCTATTTCTTTTCTATCGAGACCAAATCTTCCTGCTTGAGTGTAAATGTTATAACTACCTGCAGTAAAGTTTTTAATAGCAGAAGGTAAGTTTACTGACAAACTAACTTTTGCGGTTAATCCCACAATAGCCTTATCACTAATATAACCTATAGCATTAAGAATAGGGTTTCCTGTTAAAGAAACTTTCGACTTGCCGTTTAACTTACGCTCAATAATGTTATTTACTACACTTGCAGTAGTTGTACCACCTAAGTTTTTGTTTACTAAATCCCTAGTACCCAAGATATAAGCCATGTTTTTATAGAGATGCTTAAATCTAATTGCATCGGCTCCGTACTGAGTAACAGACTCAAAGAAGTTAATACTCATTCTATCTGCCTCAATAGGAGTAACATATCTTAAGTGTATTCTATCACTATATTTATTAAGTTCAGACTTTCGACCACTTAGTTTATCTAAGAAAGTAACTTTATCTGTTAACTCTTCCTGCTCTTTTCCTGATACTTTATCCCATAAGTTTTTAGCAACACCTGTAATTTGATCTTTAAGGTTTCCTACCTTACCAGATAGTCCTTCTAAACCATCCTTCATGTAGGCAGGTAACTCAGTTCCTAGTTGTAGTTTAACGGGAAGTCCACCTTGTACTTCATTCATAATGTCTACTACAGAACCAATAATGTCTCTCTCAACTGCATCCATTTTGCCGTAGTCAGAGTTTACATATTGACTAGTTCTTTTAAGCGGAACTCGTTTACTATATTTAAAGTTACGTACATCTTTGTTGATGTACAAAGGATTACCGTTAACGTCTACTGCATCATTAACCTCAATAGTATACCAACGGAAAGAAGGCTCTTCTTCAGAGATTAAATTTGGATCATTAGGTAAAGTTATTCTCCACTGAAACAAAGGTGTTCCACTACCATCTGCCTTAAAGTCTCTATGATTTTGTTTGTACCAATCAGATGCTCTGTAAGTTTTTATGATTTCTCTATTCAACTTAGCCACGCTCATTTCGTCCACCTTGTCTCCCAACTTAGCAATAACAGCTGCACGAGCCTTGGCTTGTTCTATTTTAACAGTATTCTTGTAGTCTTGAGTCAATTCTCTGACTTGCATAGCATCTAACTGAGAAAATAAAGCAGCTAAATTTTCTCTATCTTCTTTAGAGATACGAGTGCTATCTTGCATTTCCTCCCTTAAAGTAGCAATGCGGTCTTCAATTTCCTTAACTCGGGAAGTAGTATTAAGTTGAACTAACTCACCATCTTCGGTAACATAATCAACTGATTCTGGATTAATCTTCGAACCTTCGTACTCACCGTCTCTGTTTTTGTAGGGCTTTAGTAGGACGAATAGTTCTTTATATAGCTCAGTTATAGCGTCTTTTTGCCCAGTGTCCGTAGTGTATTTTGCTTGAATGGCTTCTATGCCCTCTAATATTGCGCTTCTAAGTTCATAAAACTCTGGCAATACTTTACGTACAACATTGTTACGTTTAAACTTATCCAGGTCTAGTTGAGCTAGACGGAGTTCTTCTTTAGCTAATTCAACTCTATCTGAACCTACTGTTTGGGATGCTTGAGAAAGTTCCGCTACTAAGTCAGGATTGTTTTCTGGATCTTCAATACCTAACAAGTTAGCTAAGTTAATCTGAGCCTCCCTTACTTTATTCTTCTTGCTATTGAAGAAATCATTAAAGATACTACGATTCTCTTCAGTAAGTTTATAGATAAATAAGTTTGCGTTTTGTCTTTCTCTTTTCCACTCTTGGATGTTGTAGGCAATTTCCTGCTGTTCAGGAGTCTTACCAAATGGATTTTCTAATTCGTCTAGTTGTCTCTTCAAATCTTCTAGTACATCAAGATCCTCATCTGTTTGGTCTCCTTGTGTAGCATTAATTTGAATTTGACGCATCTTATCGATAATTTCTTGACGTGCTTTACGGGCAGGCTCAGACAAGATGTTCTGAATCCTATGGTATTCATCCGTATAAAGGCTCTCTAAGTTATCTTCTTCAAACTGAGCTAACTCGTCTATACGACGTTCTAACTCAGCCATATCAGCATCAGTCTTATTAGGCTTGTTTTCTAACTTAAGCATTTCATACTTAAGTTCGTTGTATCTATTTAAGTAACCAACTTCATCCATCTGAGTTTGAAAAACAAATGTTTCTCTTTCTACTTTTTCTAGGACTCCGTTGACTCTTTTTATTTCAATTACTGTAACTTTCTTTACATACTTACCAAATACGTCAGCAAAGTTTAAACTAGTAAATGCTGTTTTGCCTTGTGCTTTTAAATGGTTTTGTAGACGATCAGCCAAACTCTTCATAGTACGCTCCAAAGACACAGCTTCTGCGTTTGCTATAGAATGTAAATCATCTACTACGCCAGCCAAAGAACCAGTAACTAAATTGCCACTTAGTGCAGCTGACTCCATAAACGCACCTATACGAGAACCTAACGTATTCTCTTGGTCTCCATCAACAAGGATTCCTTTAAATGCACGTTCCAGGTTTTCTTTAGTGGCCATTCTTTTAAGATTAGTTTTTTCTAACTCAATCTTATCTTTAAGTACTTTGACTTTCTTAACGTTTCCTGCCCTCTCTGCTACGTTTAATTTTTCTGTTAGGTCAGCTATAAGCTCCTCCGCTTCTTTTCTCAATGCTTCAGTTTGTGGCCAGTAGTACTCTGCAAACTTACTAGCAATAGCAGGCGCAGCTATGCTGTCAAATCCATCTACTAATTCTGATGCTACAGCATCAATATTAAAAATGAACTTACCCATAGGACTAGAACTACTTGGATTATCCATAAGAGATTTAAAGGTCTCTATGTATTCTTTGTATTGCTCTCCTATGTTTTTAGCGTGATAAGCACGTCTAAATAAAACATCTTCAGGTAAAGACTTATCTTTCTCTAACTCAGTTAAACTGTTTTTTAAGTTTCTCAAGAACTGATGAGTCTCAGCTAGGTGAGTCATAACAGCTTTAAATGAAGTTTTAATATCAGTCTTGATTACATCGCTTACTTCTAGGTTTTCTAATGCTTCATCAGACTTCATCAATCTATTAAGCTGAATACCCGTAGCTTTAGCATGCTTGTAAATAGATTGCCAATTTAAACTAGGATTATTTAAAAGACTTTCTAATGCTCCGTAAAAACGATCTATACTATTCTTTCCAGGAAAACTCTTTAAGAAGTCATTATAAACATTGTTTCTACTCTCGTAGTTAAAGGCATCTTCTGATACATATACCTGAGTCGTATTGACTCCGTTATTAAGTACGTTTCTAAAAAACTCTGCAGATAAATTATTTAAGTAGGCGGCATCTGTTCTTCCTTTAGTTGAAAGGAAGTTGCTAAATAGTTTTTTAAAGAAGTTCAGCACAGATTGAAATATAGAACCGTGAACTACAGGAGCCTCTTGTTCTAGTATGTCTCTAAACTCTGGATTAGAAAAGAACTCTGCAAGAAACTCTTGCTCATTCTGTAATCCATAGAACTGACCTACAAAAGCTGCATTAGGGAACTTAGCCTTATAGTAATCGTAAATACGTTTAATCTCAGAAGCAAAGGTTTTTTCTGCAGATGTCTGTGGGTTTTTTAAAGTAGAAAAGAACAAAGCATGAGTAAGTTCGTGCATAAAGATATGCCTAAACTGTGTAGCATTCATGTCAGATAGAGGACCAACAAAGAACGTAATCGTATTTGTTTTAGCTTCATATCTAGCAGGAACTACATTCTCTGGGTTGTATTCTGAAGAAAGTAAATCTTTGCTAAAGTTAATCTGAATCTCAGGAAACTGTTTTAAAACAGTCAACATTGTGTTGAGAATGTCTTTTTCAAACTGAGTAGTAGTAGGGTCACTTAGTATGTTTTTAAGTGTACCTACTAAAGTTGGATTCAAAACATCTACATAGTTACTTACTTCTCCCAAAGCATTAGGCATTCCTACTTGAGTGTAGTAATCATTTAGCTGTTGGTATACAAAGTTCTTAACTGTTTCATTGTTTGAGTTAGAATTAGATACAGGATAGATTCTGTAAATTCTATCCGAAGGTTTATCTTCTGGATTAGTTATCTCTAATTCTAATGATATGCCGAAGTCTTGTGCGTCTTTAATAAGTTCGTTGGCTTCTAAGATATTTAAATCTGTATTTAAAGATAAGTTCTTAGAGTCATAGAACTCTTGTATCTGATTGATTTCTTCTAGTACACCTGGAACAACAGAAATACTATCTGAACTCTTTGTTTCTTGGCTGCGGACAAACCTTTTAAATCCCTCTATATCTTGTTTGTTTCCTAGTATGTGGATTTGTTCTGGTTCAAATACTGCTAATTCAATTATATCTTTTCTTTCATTTTCATTAAAAGAAATATTTGGAAAATTATCTAATTGCCCTGTGTCTTTTGTTTCATTTGGAAATCCAAGTACAGCATCATTATTAGATAAATCAAAACTTTTACGAAGTTTAGTAACATCTTGAGTAGTTAAACCTGTCTTTTTTATAACCTCTTTAGCGTTTTTTCTATTTACTATAAACGGATTCTTTACATTTACAACTGCTAAAACAGTATTTTCATTTATAATTTTTTGAAAAACACCCTTTAGTAGTCCACCACTTGGTATATTAAAAAAACTAAAATAAACTCCTCCTAATCTTGATATTTTAAATTTTCCTCCTTCTATTTCTTTAGATGAAGTTTTATGATAAACAATATCTTTTACTTTACTATTAGGAAAAATAGTATCTAAGTATGCGGAGTATTGTTGAGATGTACCTATAGAAGCTAGCTCAGGACTTTGAAGAAATAGTTCTTCTACTCCTGGTTTAATTTGAGTAGAAGATTTATTAACTTTAGGTTGATTAAATAAACTTATTAAATCAGATAAACGAGGCTCAACAAAGTCGCTGTTAAAATTATTACTCCCCCAACTCTTAGTAAGAGGGGAAATATCTGCATATGCTTGCTCTAAAAACTCAGATACTGTTTCTACATCAACACCTTGCTGATTAAGTAAATATCCCAATAAAGACGGATGTCTTTGTCCCGTAACAGGATTGTTAAATTCTATGATACAATGTCTAGGCATTTCTTTAAGTTATACAAATATAGTTTAAGTATTAGCAAAGCGATTCAAAATCTGCTTCTGGAAATTCTTCCTTCAACTTTGATCTTAAGTATGTAGCAACTGTAGCTAACCGCTCAGTAGCTAACTCAGGAAATAAAGTCTGTAAATACTCAGGAGTAGCTTGTAAATAATTAATGTCAATTTGCTCTTCTCCTATCTTAATACCTGTGGTTAATTTAAGTAGACTTTCAGTACTCATCTTAGGTTTAGTTCCTACATTACCATCTTCATCATCCTCAACTATCTTCTTTTTAGCTAATTTAATAGCAACTCCTGGAGCAGTCATACTAGATAAGTTATCAAAATCAACGCCACCATCTTCGGTAAAAGGACTTTTACTTAAAGGTTCGTTTGTTTCTTCACTTACTTCTGCATCTTCCAAAGACTTAGATTCTTTATTTTTTGCTTTTTGTTCTTGGTACTCTAACCACTCAGAAGTCATTTGGTCTTCTACGTCTGTGTATGCGTCAGCAAGTGCCTGTACATATCCACCAACATTTGTAGTGTTTGTACGCATAAAAGGCTCTCCCTCAGCAAAACTAGACTTTAAAATAAAATCAACTCCTCCCTTATCGTAGACATTACCAAACAAGTTTAAATGCTGTTTAAAACGCTCTCCTAATATCTCACGGAGTAATTTAACTTTAGCAGCTTCTGCTTCTCCTAGAGCTATAGTATAAGTAGCTTTGTGGGCATCGTATGTGGCAGCTGCATCAACGTATTCTTTACCTCGGAAAGTTACTGGATAATCTTTAGTAATAAGTCCTTCTTTCTTTGCTTTAGCTGTATTTAAAGACAAAGATCCCCCTATACCTTTAGCACTTGAGGATATACGCGCTCCTTTTCCTATTGTTGCGTTTACATAGTCAGGGAAATACTTCCAATAGTTAAGAGACTTAACTCGTTTAGAGAAAGCATTTCTTGTGTAAATTTTTTCTACATCACTTACAAAGCTAAGTAGACTAATCATACTCTCAACCAACTCTGGATCACCTTCTAAACGTTTTTCAATTGCTTCTTGTGTTAGTAAAGAAGCATTAATTCTACGTAACTCAACAGATGCTCTTACAGTACTATCCAATGCTTGGATAGGAAGGTATGGATGTATACTACGATACTTAATTGAGAAACCTTGTCCTACAATAGTAGCGTTTGCTACATTATTAAAGAAGTCACGAACACGCTGGTTAATCTCAGGGGTTGATTGATCATACATCAAACCGTTCAAGAAGGCCTGTTGCATCTCGTTAGTAAACACAACATCTTTCTCATTAGTTAAACTTGCTACGTAAAACTTCTTAGTTCCTTCTACGTCCTTCTTTCTAAAGTTACGTAAGAATAAATTCTGTCTAGAAAACTTCTTAAGACTTGCATCTGCAATTTCAGAATTACGGGTAAATAACTTCAAGTACTCACTATATAAGTTGCCCGTAGCTCCTTTAGTTAAGAAAGAAGATTTAGGACCGAACTTGTCATAAAAATTCTCTCCATCTAATTCAGAGTATTTTTGAATCAATGCATGTACAACTGCGTTATTAAAGTTATTTACCTCTGTCACACGCTGATCAGCAGTCCAAAAAGTACCATTCTGGTTAACAAAGTTATTCAGCATGTCCTGATAAACTTCTGAACCCATAAAATCAAAGACTCTTTCTCCAATAGAGATAGCTTCACTTGTAATATTAAATGGAGCAAGTACACTATTATTTAAAATCTTTTCAATTGCCTCTTCATTAAAGTTGGCTCTTGCATCTTTTAGAACACGTCTAATTTGGTGAAAATCATTTAAGTTTCTGTAGCTAGCTGTGTTAAAGTCAATAACACTAGTTAAGTCTAGTACCTCGTTATTAATCTTTGTTGCTATATCATATTGAGTTAAAAAGAGTAATTGAGCAGCTAACTCAGAGCGATTATCTTTATTGCTCCTTGCAAGTATGTCATTGTACGCAGTTCTGCTATTTTCAGTAGATGGTGTGTAATTTTCCTCAGATAGATTTGCTAAGTGCTTAGTGAATAAATCTTCAGATAAAATGTTTTTAACAGTTCCTAAGTAGTCTGGTTTCATAGTGCGGGGGTCTTTAGCAATAAGTCCGCCTAAGTTTAGTTTATATAAACCAGCCATTAAATAAGAGAAAGCGTTATTACGCTGAACATCTAGTAACTGTGCAGTCTCGCTTAATTTATTAGCTTTTAAGAAGTGCTGTATAATAGGTTGGTTAGCTATTAAGATGGCTTGTCTGATTGGAGTACCATTTAGAACCATCTGTAGAATTACGCTAGTTCTATTCTTATCTGCATTAAAGAAGTTAATCCATTCTTCTTTCTCGATGTCTACGTGTCCGTTGATGAACTCGTTGATGATATCAGAAATTAAGTACTCGTTGTTTGCATCATAAAGTCCTCCTAAGATGATATGTCCTTGAGAGTTTTTATTCGCTTTTAGTACATACAAATCAGAAAGTGGATTAGTAAAGTTTAGACCTACTTGTTGGTACAGTTTGTGAAGTGCATTTGTCTTTGCGTCAATACCCAAAGCCTTCTTACCTGTAGCGTTCTCTCTAAAAATTTTAAGTGAAGTTAATGGAGAAAATACAGAAGTAGAAGTAATTGTGGCTTTTTTCTTAGTGTACTTTTCATTGTACTCTTCTGCAATTCCTTTTAAGATAGGAGAGTCGTTAGGTTTTAAGAACTGTGCCATTACAGCAGGCTCAGAGAGAACTGCGCTCATAGTCCTTATCAAGTCATTAGAAGCCCCTGCTTTAATTTCTTTGGGAGAGAAACTCTTATATGCAGACAGAACTGTACGAATAGTACTCATTCTAGATAGTAAGGCTTTAATCTCTGGATTATTTTTCTCTGAATCCAAAAATTTCTCCATGCTTACAAGTTGCAAACCTATCTCATCCAATAAAGTAGATTCTTGCTCTTCAGTAAGTTCTTTCTTACTGTTCTTAAGAGGCTTGATAATCATACCATTATTAGTAATCAGTTTATCATAAACTTTAGATTCACTAGATTCTGTTCCAAAGGTTTCAATAAACTTTTGTCTTTTGTTTTCTAATGTAGTCTGTAAAGAAGATAACTCTGATTTAAGTTGTTTCTTATACTTGATTACGTTGTAAACCTCTTTTGGATTTTCAATAAATGCAGTCTTACGCTGAACTAGTTCTCCGTCTTGTGTGAGTTCTGGCTCATACATAAACAATTTATCTATGTCAAAGTCAGATCCTGATTTAGTAACAAGTGATGGAGGAACGATAATAATAGGGCCAGCTGTTTCGGGCAAGAACTCTCTTATACGGAAATGTTCCATAGAGTTTAATCCTTGTACAGGAATACGTACGCCAACTAAAGTTATTTTAGCTGAGTGTTCTTCAACCCATGCATCGTCAAGTAAAGCTTGGTTTAATCTACTTAGAGTTTCAATAGGTTGGCCTTCCCACTCTAGGTTAAGTAATGCACCATACTTCTTTTTGTTAAATGCTATTTTAATTTCTGCAGGTTGGTGCTTACCGTTTACTATGCGACCATAGTCTCTCAATCCACTATTACCATACTTTTGTACTTGTGCTTTAGATGGTTTAGTAAAACGAGTGTTCTTTGCGTTGTACCCCAATGAAGAAACTTGAATCATAGCTTCCCCAAACATCTTAGGTCTAACTACTCTTTTAGATAAAGCACTAGCCAAGATACTTTCAAACAATGCTCTATGTGGAGCTACGTCTAATGAGAAAGTAAACTTGTTCTCGTTAACCTTTAAGTAGTCATAAACAGATTGAGGAACATCCTTCTTATCAAACTCTTTACTAATCCAGTCTGCAAATGCTTGAGTGTCTATACTTACAATCCTATCTCCCTCTAAAGTTGCTCCAATAGCTGAATAGATTTTAGCCTTCTCAGACTCTACAACAACTTCTAGGTTGTTGATAAATGCTTGCTGTAAGTCTTGAATCTTTTCAGATAAACCTGGAACAGCTTTTACTTCAGAACTAAACTCTCCGTCTATATAAAAGTTAGAGAAAAGAAGTTTTACTAACTGAGTGGAAAGAGTCGCGCTTTCCTTAAATTTAGGCGCAATGTACTGCTGTCTTCTAAGTCCACCAATAGGGAATGTAACAACGTTCTCTTGAGGAATCTTGTTAACTGTTAGATACTCGTCCGCCCCTTGTCCTTCTTTGGTGTAAAAATCAATACTTTCTACAGGCAAAGACATCTTGTTTCCTGAATCAAACGTAGCAAAGTCTACGCCTTTCTCTAACATATCTGTCATTAAAGATTCCATATCTGTTCCAAATAAAACAGATGGAATCAATGGAGACACAGAGTACTTTCCTAAAGTAATATAATTAGGATTATCTACAGGAGACCCCCAGTAACCTAACTTTTGTGAAACCAAGATACCCGCGTCAGCTGTTTCTTTCAGTACATTAATTTCATTAAGTAAAGCTTGAGTAGGTCTGTTTCTATACTCTACAATTTTCTGAGCAATCTCTAATTCATGCTGATATGCAGCCTCTTGTTTAGGGCCCCACTCACTGATAGTAGTAAGGTAGTAACGCATAAAGTCAAGGTTAGCATACGCTTGTCCGTCTGCTTCTTTCTTTTGGTTTTTAGCGCCCTCAATAGTATTAGCAAAAATTTCAGCTGCTTGGATTCTGTACGCTTCAATAGGCTGTTTTGTTTTGTCTACTGAACGTAACCACTCTGCATAATTATTAATTAGCTCTTGCTGATAAACTTCGTGCTGTTCTTGAGTGTAAGAAGTAACGTCTTTAAACTGTACGTAAGTAAAATTCTTATCATACTCTCTTGCTTCCCCTAATGCTTGATTAGGGTCAGTAGGATTTTGTTTATATAAACGTTCTAGACCACGTCCTAATTTACCGCCCTCAGAGTTATTTAGAGAATCTAAAAGTTGACGAGAGATAATAGGTTGCTTACCTGGAGAGATACTTGCTCCTAAACGCTTAAATAACTCACGCCAGTTTTCTCCCTTGATTTGGAAGTTAGAAGGATCTCCTACAAACAGATGTACAAATTCAATCTGCTGTGTAAAGTAATTGGTTATGTAATCTGCTAATGCAACTTCCATAGGCCCCTCTACACCAAATGTATCTTTAAACGCAGCCTGAAGTGATTTCTCTTTTTTATTCTTCGCTTCAAGGCGACCTTCGTTAATAGCTTCGGCAAGTTCCTGTTTAAAGTTATTAACTTCTTGGTTAAAATATTGAGTAAGAGCGTACTCTAAATCAAAGTATGGAACCATTTCCATAGCCTTGTTTACAGTAGTCTCTTTGTCTTGAGTTGAGTTTTTAATGAAGTCTTTAAAAGCAGCTACCTTAGTAGGCAAAATGTCTTTTAAGATTACTAAGTCAAAGCCTCTCTTTTCTTTTGGAGTAGACTCTGCTCTATCATCGTACATTCTACTAAGTTCGTATTTGAGGTAGTCTCTAAAAGTAGTAGTTACTCTAGGATCTAAAGTAACCATTCCTGTTTCTTCAGAAAAGCTAAACTTAGATTTATCATAAAATAATCTATCAGCCCTAGAACCAGTAGTTCTTACACCTAAACTAGTAGACTTAGCTCCGTAACGTAGATTCTCAAACACACCGTCTTTTAAGAAAGCAACTAAGTCCTGAACTAATTTGTCTTCAGGAGTCAGGTTGATGGTTTTCTTACCTTCTGCTGCTTTAGTAGTATATCCAGATATGTTGATTAACTCGAACAATACGTTCTCTCCGTCTCGGTTAAAGCCACGCTCCCCTGTTTGAGTATTGAATGCACGATTAATTAATCGGGAATTTGCTATGAAGTTATTAGTGACAGGGTTTAAGTGACCAGTTAACTCAGATAAGTTAGATATTCTATTTAGTTCAGTAGCTTGAGTTGTTACATGTTGCCATTCACGAATAGACCACTCTAGGTTATTCTCGTCATTTAAGTAAGAAGCAGACTTAACCACTTTGTCGTAGTAGTTTTCTACGGCACGGAATAGAATCTGACGCTCGTTTCTTAAATTGTTCCTATTCTTAATAGACTCATGGTATAAGTCAAGTACTTCAAATAATTGAAGTTTGGCTTGTAAAGGCAATTCTTTAGTTCCTTGTACTTCTTTAGGTGCAGTCTCCTTTTTACGAGCCTGGGGCGTGCTATACTCTAAAGAGAATTGTTTAGTAAGTGCCTCTAACTCTTGGATGATTGGTTTCTTTACATCTTCTATAAAAGTTTTTGCAGGAGTCTCAATGTTCTTAGAGATTTGATCCTTTAGTTTCTTACCTACTTTACCAGGAAGGTTATTTATAAGATGATACAGTTTTACTTTGTTGTAAGCTGCTAGAATAACCTGTCTAAGCGCATCGCTTTGGCTCTTAGTATATCTAGAGTTATTTAAAATTAAACTTCCTCTCTTGTCGAATAAGTATTTAGGATCTACTCCCTGATACAAATCAACGCCAAAGGCAGCATTCATAAACTCAAATAAAACTTGAGTTGGACTAGTTTCAGAAAGCTGAAAAGAGTCCAATGCTGAGGCAGTGGAGAAAGTGGCAAAATTCAATTCGCCTATAGCCTTATTAACAAAACTTCTTTGACGAACCAAATTACTTTGGTCGGTCTCTGATTTAAAATCCGTAGCTGCTGAAATCTGAAACTCATTATCCAAATACTCTAATAAGGCATCTTGAGTAAGAGTGCTAATAAAGAAAGTATTAAATTGAATTGTTTTCTTACTTTCTAAAGTGCCGTCTACTTGAACATCTTGAGTTACTACTTTAGCTTTTACAGAGTAAGGATCTATACGTGGCATAGACAAAGCCTGCATAAATTGAGTTTGTAACTGAATCTCTTCTGCAGTTAGTCTAAAGTTGTTAGGGTCAGGTAAAAGTTGGATTAAGTATTTAAGCTGAGGATGTATTTCAGAGGCAAGAATAATTTCATCAATAGCCTCTTGGTAAGAAGCTGTTCCAGAAACTATATTCTGAAGAAGATTTTTATTCTTTTGAAAGTTACCGTTTTGAGGTAATCCTAAGTTCCTACCTAATACAGGAACATCTTTACCATCAATTAAAACTAAATCAGGTAAACTTTTAATTAACTCCACTACATAGGGATCGTATAGTTGTAATGGGTTAATAGTAGATTTATCTCCATACTCTACTGTGTTACGAGTAGCTTCATTCTCACGGTCTCCCTCTGCTTGGTCTGCTACTATGTTTTCTTGTTGATCGTCTTTATCATTACTAACGTCACCATCAATATTAAATATTTCTCCTTGAGCAGTAGATTGATGTAACTCAACGACACGATTCCAAGCTTCATCTTCTGTTACAAGTGCCGCCAAGTTATTATACTGATCGGATAAAGACTCTATAACAGACTCATTTCCAGTATCCTCTGCAACTGTTAACTCAGCATCTAGTTTGTCTAGGATGTCTTTTAGTTCGTTTCTAACAGCAGTATAAAGTTCAGGTATTAAAGTGTTTTTAAGTTCAGAATTAAGCAAGCTGCTCATTCCAATCTTTTTATCTCTTAACTGCTTATAGATACTGTAGCTGACGTAACTAATTGCTTCTGCTCCTATAGAAGGGCCTAAGTTAAATTCTTTTCGTCCCTCGTCAGTTACAATAGGCACAACTAATGAAGTACTTCTATTTAAAGATTTTTCTACAATGTTCTCCTCACTTCTTCTGGCCATCTGAATGTTGCCTTCATATAAGGCTTCAAACATGGAAGATACATTTTGAAAGTCAAATGAATTGACAGGGGTTTTTGTATCTACAGTTGGACCAAAGAACAACCACTTTAAAAAGTCGTACATTCTTCCAAAGAACCCTTTTACTTTAGGTTCAAGATTCTTAGCCTCTTCATTACGTCCTCTTTGCAATGCGTATGCTCTAAACTCTTCTGCAAGTATTTCTTCTGCTTGACGATGAGTAAGTGCGTAGTGTGGGATTTTAACATCGCCTAGAGTTACGGAGCCTTCTCTACTGCGGACAGCATCATATAGCATACTCTTCTCTAGAGGAGTAAGATACCACTGAGTAAATTCGTGCCAAGATTCGTGATAAATATCTGTGTAGTCTGAACCTCTAAATAAAGTTAAACCATTCTTAGTCCACTGAGCATAAGCCCCAGAGTTAACTGCATTGTGTGCATTAATAAAGTTAATCTTACTTGCAATTTGGTTTGTTTTCAAAAACTCAAATGCAGCACGTCTGTCTCTGGAAGTAGTATCCTCAAGTTGATTAACTGTAGAGTTAGGGTCTTTACTTAAATCTTCTCTAGTGACAACTTCTGCTTGATCTGCATAGGCTCTGTCAAAAGTTTTATTAATAGTATTTGCTCTACGACTGTAATTTTTAACTGCATCCTCTAAACTAATATTTAAGTTATTGAGATACTGATTAATTACTTCTACTTGTTTATCTGCACTAAGTTTAGCAAAGCCAGGGTTTTTCTTATTAAATGTATTGCTGAAAGTCAAAGCAACTCCTAGAGTAGCCTTAGTCAAGTCTCCCTCAAATTTACTATCTAATTCCTCAAACAAAGAGTTGTTAGTAGCTTCTGAAGTATTCTTGGGATTAACTTTCATGCTCAATGGAAAGCCTCCATTTTTATCCCACAAATAGTAAGCAAAATCTTCTCCTACAATAGATGCAAGTGAGAAGAAGTCTTTTCTTATTTGAGGATTGCTAAAATTAGGACAGATCATGGTTTGTGTTTAATACAAATATAAGTTAATTAAAAATTATATAAATAGATTAGAATTATTTACGTCTACGTAAGTTAGGAGTTTTACTAGAAGCTACTTGAGAAGGACGAACAGCATCGGTTTTACAACCTTCAGATTTTTGCTTAGCTTGATCTTGTTCTTCTTTAGTGAACACTTGACCCGTAGGAGTGTTACTTTTAGAAGACTGTGAGGTAGAATCTGCAGCAGCTTGTAACTCTTCAATACTCATAGTGGGTCCTGTATTAGATTGTGTGGTTTTTCCTAAAGCAGCTAGTTCTTCATCAATAAATTTAGGGAGAAGATATTTTGTAATTATATTAGCAATTTCTCCTTCAGATTTTACAGATTGTACTTTGTCTCTTAAATCTTTTTCCAACTGTACAGTATCAATAGAATCTTGCCATTGCATATATTTACCTTCATCTAAAATTCTGAATATATCATTCATTTTAGATGTAATATCTTTAGTAGAATTTACAAGACTTTTTAAATTCTCTAACTCTGCTCTCCTTGCTTCTATGTTAGAAACAGGGGCGGGAGTTGGAGTTGGAGCAGTTGAAACTGGGGTAGTTGGAACAGCAGAAACTACATAGTTGGTGCCTTCTATAAATACATTTAAATTAGTTCCCTGTGACTTTTTACCTACTTGTAAAAATACCTTGTACTTTTGATTATTTAAAGTTACTACACCCAAAACGAATAACGATCCTTTACTATTACCAGTGTAATCAGAAAGAATTAAACTCTGAGTTTGTTGGTCAAAATTTACAACACTAAGTTTTAGAATAGACGGATCTGCTTTAATGGCAGTTAGAATACTATCATAAACAGCCTCTGAGTAGTTAATCTTTATAGGAGAGTTTAGTGATTTTAAAAAGTTATTGATTTCGTTATACGGTAAAAGATTTAGTCCTTCCGATACTTTTCTGGATAGTGTTGGAGGTGCTAGACCTCCCTCTTCTTTCTTTGGCACAGGGTTTTGTTTGCTCCTTGTGTTAGCATTGCTTGAGGACTTGTTACCATTCTCTTGCTTTAATTTAAACACTTTACCTTGTTGATCAATTTGAGCAGAGTCTAAATAAACTACCTTATTTACTAAGTTGGAAACATTCCCAGTAGAATCTACAGGTATAGTATGTGTCTCTTTGATATACCCTAGATAAGTTTGCTGATAAACATTAGGTTTATTGTCTCTCATTTCAAAGCGAGTGATTAGTCTATTAAACATCTCACCACCTTGCAAATATTTTGGACTAGCTTTATAGTAGTAATTACCTAGTTCTTTAATGAACTCTTCTTTACTTAGTTTTTTATAAACTCTTTGCCCATTCTCTAAAGTAACTTTAGATGGACTTAATAAAGAATCAACTACTATTCTTGTGCTTCCATCCTCCAAGATTTGCATCTGTTTTTGTGGAGGGAAGAATACAATACGCTCGTCTTTATTAATCTGGTTTACCAAATCAAATAAAGCAGCATCTAAACTAGCTGTGTCAATTAAACTTGGGTCTTGTGAGAAAACTAATTCAGCAATTGCTTCTATTTCATTTTCAGACAACTTAGTATTACCTAATAATACTGGGTTTCCGTTGTTATTAAAGTACAAACGTCCCAAGTTATACTTATAGAAACGACCTGCAATTTCAGTTCCTGGAGCAGTTGGTAGATGAAAGTCAGTAAGACTAGCATTAACTACAGCAGAACTTTCAGAGATTGCCATAGGAATTTTACTATCTCCAGGAGTAACTACACCTTCGCTGATTTCAAAATCTACCATTATAGAAGAATCATTCTTTTCTAAGAAAGCCTTTATTGCCTTCTTACCTGTGAATGTATCTTTATGTGCCTCAACGAGATCGCCAGGTTGAATTTTAAACTCTTGTGTTTCGTCTTGTATTCTACGAGAAAGTTTCCAAGGCACTTGTGCAAATGCTCCTTGATTGTTCTGTCCATTATCTAATACAAAACTTAACTCTAGTGGATAACTATCTTGTAAGATAATCTTACCATCAGGAGTAGCAGCAGTCATTATAACTTCTGGAGTAGTAATTAAACCTTTTCCTTTGTTCTTTACGTAGTAAGCTATTTGGCCTTTATCAAAAAACTCAGTACCTAACAAATCATAAATTACAGATAATACGGCATCTTTGTTTTCTAAAGTATCCCAAGCAGAAACTGTAAGTGGAGGTAAGGTTTCAAAAAACGATTGAATTGTCTTTAAGTCTTGCTCAATATCTGCGCTGGTTTTATTTGGAAACTTAGCAGCTAAGAACTCTCTTAAGAATTGCTTCTTATTTAATACCTTGATCTTGGTATCAGGCATAGAAGACAATTCATTGATAAATGCTACTCTTCTTTTAACTGCAGGGTCTTCGTTAATCTTATTACTTTCACCCTCAGTTTCTATACCATTACTTCTAGCAGGACTTGTAAGGTCAACTAAACGAGTACGTCTACGCTGAGCCTCTTGGTCTAGCTGATCTATTTCTGCTTGTTTAGTAGTAATTTGATCAGTTGTAAAATCTTCTTCTTCAATAACCTCGGGCTTACCGCTAAATTCTCCAGAATCTACAGGAGGTTGTCCTGGAGGAGTTACAGGAGGTTGTGTGGGAGCAGTAAGATTAGAGAAGTCTGTAGCAGGATTTTGTATTACCATACGAGTTACAGTCTTCTGCCATAAGTTAAGTTCTTGTAATACTCCTTCCAAAGCATTAGCTGCCTTAGAATTTTTATCTCTACTACGAAGTGCTTGTATCTCACTAGTAAGAGAGGACTTGAAACTAGCCATTTCAGCATTAAATGCTGCTAAGTCTTTAGTCTTTAAATAGTTGTCAAGAATGTTTAACAGATTACCTGCTTTAGCGCTGCCTACATTTAGCATTGCTCCTACTCTTTCCTTCAACGCACCTACGGCATCAGCCAAAGAAGTACGTTTTAAAAAGCTTTGAATATATTGTTTCTCTATACTAGTTCTATCAGACTCTCCAGTTTCATCTACTTCAGCAGAAGCATTAGCTGCGTTACGGGCCATAGTTCGTAAAGCATCCTCAGTATACTCGGCATCTGTCGTACTACTTACACCATCTACTCTACCCGTAGAAGCCATTGATACAGACTTTCTAATACCTCGGATTCTAATTAATTCAGAACGAACTTTTTCAAATTCTTCTGGAGTAATAGGGACTTCTAACGTTTTTTCAGTTTGTGTTCCTGCTTGGTCTGTCTCAATAAACTGACTAGCTAAAAACTGAGAAAAAGATTTTTGATCAAAGTAAGTAACAGTATTAAACTTAACAGTTTGATCCATTATCTTAGCTAAAGCTTCAATCTTTTGGTCGCCAGTTAATTTGTTTATGTTCTCTATTATTTGGGCTTGAGCGTTAAGCAACGAGTCATTTAGATTTTCTGCAAAAGACTCATCTACGTGGTCTAGGTTATTATCAAGTAAAGCAGAAAGTTTGACTAAATCATAAATATTATAGTCAGCTACAGCTTTATCTATATCTAAATCTCTTA
>CAYVBV010000013.1:19707-28109 GCA_964449745.1 uncultured Polynucleobacter sp.
ACTAAATCATAAATATTATAGTCAGCTACAGCTTTATCTATATCTAAATCTCTTAAACTATCCTCAAAAGCATTTGTCCCTGCCTCATTCACTTGAGTTAATGAGTCAAACTTTTGAGTATAAGCATCTATTAGTGCTTGTTTATTAGCCAGAATTTCTGGATTAATGTTAGGCACGTTTTTTTCTAGATACTCAAAGTCTTGTTTAACAGCTTGTAACTGTTGAAATAAAAGTGCAGGGTCACTTACTTGACCTATTGCATCTATCTTTTTTTGATATGCTTTTTTAATTGCCTCCGCCTTTTCTGCCTTACTCATTTGAGCATATTCAAAAGCACGTTTTTCAGTCTTCAAGATTTCAGTATCTACATCTTCAATCATCTTAGTTAGATCTTCTTGGGTAAACTGAAAATCTTTATCTTGAATTAAACCTAGTGAAGCAAGAGTCTCCATCTGAGCATTAGTTAGCTTTCTTACGTCAATAGTATTACTAATGCCTCGAAGTTTTTCTGCCTTCATTTGAAGACCTAAAAATTCCATAGCCTGCTCTTTAGTTAGTTTCTCAGTTTGAGAACGAGCAGTTAAATCAGCTATTTGCTGTCTTACTTTGTTGTATTCTTTAGTAGCCTGACTTATAACCTTATCTCCAAGTTTAGCTTTAGAAAAATCTTCTTTTTGCTCATCGGTTAAAGTATCAAAGTCAATCTGCATTAAAGTTTCTCTACGACGTGCTGCACTAAACAAACGTCTGCGCGACTCCTCGTCTTCAAAGAAAGTATTTAAATCTTTTAAATTGTCAATTTGAGAAAGACCTTTAAAGGTATTAGAAAGGTTATCAATAGTTACAATAGCATCTGCTAATTGTTTCTCACTAAGTTCTTCAGGATTACGTTTATGGGTTTCTTTTAGTTTAGCTTTAAATAGTTCTGGATTGATAGCTGCCTCATATTCTGCTTGGTCAAGTAGAGCATCTTTTCTAGTAACTCTATAATGATTCATACCAGTCATAAGACCGCTATAAAGTAATCCTCCTTTAAATGCTTCAGTAAAAGTATCAATTATATTCTCTCCTGAAAACTCTGTCTTCTCTCTTCCTACTTTTTCGTACTCATCAGCATAGGCTTCACTAACTAATGCCTCGCCTAATAAAGACATCTCTTCTTCAAAGGACTCTACTAAGTTAGCTTTAACTGCTGTCTTTGCAAATTCAGCCCCACCTCTTAAATAGGCTTTTGTTATTTCTGAACGAGTAAGATTAAGACCGACAGATGTTTTAGCGGCTGCTCCTAATCCACGACTAAACCTATTTATTTTTAATACACCTACGTCAGGAAAACCTATTGCTTCAGATGCAGCTTCTGCTACGGCAAGAAATCTAGAACGATCTTTTGCATTACCGCCCCATTTCTTTTCTTGGTCATACATCTTAGGCTGTACAGTTCCATAAATAGTGGCAAAAGTACTGGCTCTATCTGCTAATCTAAGACTACCATATCGGTTAACCTTATCATAAGCTTTAGCAGAAGATGAAGCTAATCTACTACCAAAACTTGCACCTGCTTCTGCTGTTCCTGCTAACTCTAGTCCTGCAGAAACTACTCTACCTAATGCCCCACCTACAAGAATAGCTGGAACCATATCTCCTATAATAGCACCTCCTGATTCAAAAAATCCTGACCAGTTTGCCTTGCTGCCAGAAGCTGATTCATAAAAAATCTGATTAGATAAGACAGGATTCCCAAACTTATCATATCTAAGAACTTCAGGTTTATATAAAGAATTTTTTGCTACTTGCCAGTCAGCGTCCCAAGTAGGACCTTCTTCGTAGAAAGGATTAAAGTCGAGTAAAAATCGTGTAGTATCTACAAGAGCACTATAAGCATTACCGAGTAAAGAACGAGTTATCCCACTTCTATCACCAACCTGAACACCGTAAACTTGGTCTACGACCTTTTCTCTACTAACAAGTTTATCTAGTGCAGAGTTAATACGAGTCATCTTCTCTTGATATACTTTATCTTCAGCACTATCTTTTTCTAACTTCTTTTGGTCTATTAATGTTCTACGCTGATCCGCTAGTTCATATAAGTCTTGTTGTAGTATAGATTTATAATCATTTAGAGTTTCTTTTTCTAAATCGTATTTAGCATAACGGGCTCTTTTATTACCTATAGCAGTAAAGAAATCCTTACCGTCTAGATTCTCTTTAAATCCATTACGAACATAGGTGCGAAAATCATCTACGTACTGTTGACTTAAATCATCTCCAGCTTCTCTGTACCACTCACTACCAGGATTAACAAATTGATTCTCTAACGCAGGCATCAACAAATCGTCAAAGCCATTGGTTGATTTTAAATTTCTGCTTTTGGATTCAATCAAATCTAAAATTTGATCAGAACCACCTAGTTGGTTTTTAAATTTCTTTAAAGAAACTTCTTTTTGTTTTCTGTCTAAAACACGTTTAGCATAATCATAAATATCAGAAGGTGTAAAAACATCTAATGACATAGCTGCCAACGGGTCATTTTTACTTTTACCTAAAAATTTTTCAGGATTACTAAACTGTTTATCATCTCTAAACAAATTTGCTAAGCCTTTAGCTGCCTCATAAAATCCTTCTCTAAAGTCCGCTAAGTAATCAATACCTCCAAAACTATTTGTAGTACCTTTCTCCTTTAACTCGTCTAGCTCCAAAGCCAATGCATTATAAGCAGAGGTACTTTGCTCTAGGGGAAGGTTAGGTAACTCTTGTACTCTATTGTAAAGGCCAGAAGCATAGCTTTCATCCAAGCCTGCTTTCTTTGCTAATACGTTAAAAGAGTTTACATCTACATTCCTAAGACGCTCTATTTCACGCTCACGCTGGATAGCCTCTAACTTAGGCCTAAATAACTCTTCTGAATAGTAGGACTTAAATAGATTTGGATTTGTAGAAACAGCTTGTTGTAATTTAGCTTGAGATACTGTTGGATCTAATAAGTTTTCATTAGGAGCATATCCAAGAAAATTAAAATCACTACTTAACTTTTTTGCCATTAACTTTAGTTTTAAAATTTAGGAACACGAATCTCTTCTATTCTAGCAAGGTAGTCACCTGGCATATTTAAGAATGTAGCTACCGACATATCCCTTACACCTCCGTTTACTTCTTTAATGGAGATTATGCTACCAGGTTTTATATTAACATTATCCTCAGTGTCTTTGCTAGTAGCGATGGGTCTATTACCCTGCATACTTTCATAAATTCCTTTAAATTTCCAAAAGATTGCTTCGGTAAGTTGGTTAGCTCTACGCATGCGGGCGTTTTGCTGTTCTTCGGATAATCCTTTTAAATCAGAAGGTAAGAAACTTTCATCAATGGTTCTTCTATCAGTTGGATCCCAATTACGTTCATCTGCTGCTCTAGCCAATGTTTCCGCAACAGTTTTACCTTCTCCAAATCTTTGTAGTCCAAGTTGAATTTGTGCACCTTCTTCCCCACTCTGAACTTGTCCATAAATATCTCTCATACTGGTAAGAGCAGGTTTGCTAGTATAAGTAGCATCGGGAGCATACGCACCTGCAGAAAGCATAGCATTAGTAGCTCCGTCCTTTAATCCCCTACGCACTAACTCAGCTTCTTTTTCAATATCAATTGCTGCTTTAGCTCTAGCCTCTGCAATGTTGTTCTGCATTTTATAGTAATCTACTACATAAGGATTAGCTTCTAATTTAGAAGACTCATTCTTATAAGCAAATGCTCCTGCAGCATCGAGAACTTTATCATCACGCAAAAATCCAATCAAGTCATTGTCGTTTAATTCTTTTGATTGTTTTTCCTGGTAGAAGTTTAAGGTATTAGTTGCCGAAGTAATTCTTTCTTTAAGTCTTAATGCTTCAGGAGACTTATCTCCATACTTAGCATTAATCTCAGCTAGTTGCTGAGTGTCTTTTTCTAGTTCTAGATTTAAAGAAGTTAGTTTATTGTTTAGGTCTTGAGTGTAGAAAGATGTAATCTGGTCTCTGTCTCCAGTCTCTAAAGTGTATCTAGCCTCCATCTCAAGTTGAGCCCTTGCTTGTGCGCTCAAACCATTCATGTAAGCATCTCTAAAACGTTGTGCAGTAACTCCAGAGTATTTCTTCTGTATAACCCACTTATTATCTTTAGGATCAAATACAGGGTACTCAGCTTCCTCAGGTTTTAAACTAGTAGATAGTTCCTTCCAAAGTTTAACGTGTTCATCTGTATAAACAGTATAAGGATTATAGTTTAACTTGCTACCAGTTTTGCCATCCTTTAGCCACCCATTTAAATCCTTAAAGAAGAAATAGTCGTTAACTGAACTTCTGTTCTTTGGATCTAATTTACGGTACTCATCCATCATTTTCTGATAAGTGGCTGCAGACTCAGAAGCATTAGCAATAACAGGATCATTAACTAAGTTCTTACCTAAAGATAAAGCTGAGCGTAGATTATTCTTGTTGGCAAAATCTAAACCAGCATTTTTATTAAGAGCATTAACTAACTTAGTTGCTTCTTGGTCAAAATAAGCCTTATCTTCTTCTTTTAAAAGATTCTTTCTTATTTGACCATAGGTATCAAGTTGCTGCTGTACTTTCTCTACGCCCTCATCATACATCTGCTGTTTGAGAAGTGCTCCCTTAATAAACTCATCCGCAGGTAGCGGAGAGATATATTCGGGGTAAACAAAGCCTTTGGATTTATGTGAAATCATGGTTGGTTATTTTTTTCTAAAACCTTTTTTCTTTTTGAATGGATTCAAGTAATTATCAATCTGTCCCCCCATTTTAAAAGGAGCTGGGCCTGCACCTGCGCCCCCCATAGACTTAGGAAGAGTTAGTAAGTTAACTTCAGTAGGATTATTAGGAACAGGGCCATACTGCATAGAAAGAGGAAGATTAGTATTTAAACTACTCTTTGGTACAAATGAATTTTCTAATTCAGGAATGGCTGGATTATTAATTCCGTACTGCATAGACAAAGGTAAGTTTGAATTTAAATTAGTTCTCATAGGAGCATTAGCACTAGGAGCTGCTGTTTGTTGGGGAGCAGTATTTTGGCTAGGAGTAGTTTGCTGGGTTGTAGCAGTACTAGTAGTTGGACTTCCAGACTTAACTCCTGTAATACTAAAACGATTAGTTCCCGTAGCATCCATTGTTGAGTTAGGATCTGTACTATCAAAACTATAGTTGTTTGCAAAGTTGTTGAAGTAAAACTTCTTTAAGTTTTCGGCTTGATTATACTTTGCTCTATTTGTAGCTAAAGAACCAATTGCTTTTTGTTTTTCTTCCGACTGTGCAGACTTAGCACCAGCATACAAATCATTGTATACTGAATTAAACATACCAGCGTTCATTGCATCAGCTTTAAATTTAGCCTCTGCATTATACATATCTGCTTTTGCTCTCGCGTCTGCGTCGTAATTCTGTTTGTTCTCAAAAGACTTTTGCTTAGCATCTAATCCAGCTATGTAAGCTAGGTTAGGGTCTGCTCCGTAACGCATAGCAGCAATAGCATTGTTATCTGCGTCTTGTAGTTGACTTTGAATATTTAAAGTCTGAGGACGAATATAAGGTGCGTCTACTTCAGGAATAGCATAAGGAAATACTTCTTGAGATTGAGCTAATGCATATGCGGCTGGGATATCTTGACGAATGTCATAAGGTAATCCTTTGTATCCAGGACCTCTTCCAGTAGTAGACATATTATAGTTTTGGCCTTCTGGAGTTGGCTCAGGCTCTAGAGGAACATCCTCGTAACCATAAGTCGGAACTTGTTCAGTCGCTTTAAGACGTTGAAGTTCTCTTATAGTTGTATTACCCATTATTTCATCTGCTCCAGAAATAGGTTTACCTAAATATTGTTGGTCTCCTACACCCTTAGGAGACAAGTCAAAATCAGCAAGGGCTTCTTTATACTGAGGATCTGTCTGAATAGTAGCTAAGTCTCTATATCCTTGTTGGAATTGTTTAATTTGATCTTCGGTAAGTTCAGTTAATCCCAACTTTTTAACTAGGTCTTTGTAACGTTTATTCTTAGCTCCTCCCGCAGTTCTATCCCATTCAGGATTAGATAAATCTATGCTAGGATCTTTAGCAGCAGCAGCGTCTATAGCATACAACTGTTCTTGTGTTTTAATATAGTTATCTAAGTATTGTTCTTTACCGATTTTAGCATTAGGATTTTCTTTGACATAATTAGCCCACATTTGGTCCTTTACAGCATCTAACTTAGGATCATTCCAACGTTGTTTCATAGCGGAGAAGTCCTTATTAAATCCTTTGTCAATTGTTTTAACGTCTTTGCTGGTAAGTTTTTTTACAGTCCCATCAGCAAATCGTACGTAATCTCCTGGATTAGCTTTAGCTAAGTCTGCTTCGGAAACTACATTAGCTCCTTGGGGAATTTTATATTTACCCCCTTTTTGCATGTTGGAAAGAATCTTATGCTGAACTTCTGCAGGAAGGGCTTTGAATCCTGGATTGTTAAGACCACCATCCCTCATTCCTTCCATAGGTTCTCCTGTAGAGTTACCATTAAGGATTTGTTGGTCTCTAAACAACTGGTCGAGTATCTTAGCGTTTCTCACCAACATTAACTGCGCAGTTTGTTTATCTGCCGCAGAAGCAAAAGGATTATCTAATACTTTTTGATACTGAGTTAAGTCGTATCTTTTTGCAATATCAGCAAAAGTCTTTTTAGAATCTTTACCTTTAGATTTAGATTCTCCAATCATATCTTCAAGATAATCTAATCCTAAGTCTCCTACATCCCCACCATCTTGCATATAGCCACCTAACAACATTTGTTTAGACTCCATAGGCATCTTATGTAAATCCATAGGACGTAAGTGATTTGAAAATACTTTTGTTCCTTCTGGAAGAACTGTGTCTATACCGCCTCTACTGTGTGAGGGTCCTTTAGCTAATTCAGTAGTACCGTCAGGTAGAATTAAAAACTCTCCACCTTCAATTTCTACGTTAGTTGAACTCATACCACCTTGTCCGTAACGAGGTGTTAGGTTAGCTCCGTTTTGTGCCATAATAATAGGTTGATATTCTGTGCCTCCAGATGTAGTTCTTCCGTACATCCAGTTATAATCATATACAGGTTTGCTGTCTCTTTGTTGAATAGACTGCTGCAGTTCTTGCTCTCTACGCTGATCATCTAAATAGTTTAAACCCCCAGACACTCCTGCTAATCCTAAAGTAGCATAGTCAGACCAATTATCTTTAAGGTCTTCTAACATTCCATTTTTAGGTTTTGAGGAAGGAGTTTTTGCTGACGGAAGTATACCTCTATCCTTAGTTTCTTGCTGAGTTAAAGGCCCTTGCTCTATTTGAGCAGTTTGTTGATTTACGTCAAATACATTCTCAGGAAGCATATTAGAAATAAAAGGAGCAGGGGTAGAAGTGAACTGATTTGAAGCTTGGTCATTACTAAATACCCCAGGCGCAAAAGATGCGTCTTGAGTTGTAATAGTTCCCTGTGGCTGCTCCATTGTTGTATAGTTTCCAAAAGGAGCAGGTGCTTTAAAAGGCTTAGTAGGATCTACTAAACCTCCTGGTACAAACTTTTTACCAAACTTTTTATATAAAGAATGTCTTAGCATTAGTTTAATTTTTAATGTTATAACTTATAGAGTTAATAACTAATTAGATTACAGTTAATTACAAATATACTTTATTAGATAAAAAAAGCAAGGAATTTATTTCCCTTGCCCCCTATACGCCTTGTGATAGTTTTTGCTTTGCTTTAACTTAGACGCTTTGGTTTTTGCGTGAATGCCTGGTCTACTTACCTTTGGCTTTTCTTTAAACAAAGAAGAGGCACTGGTTGATTTACTAGATTTAGTTGCCATGTTATTAATTTTAAAAGTTAATGTTTACCAAGTACCGAATCGTTTATGCCAATATAAAGGACTAAATGGGTCCTTTGCTTTAGAAGAGTTTCTACCTCCCATACGATTCCAAAATCTGTCTTTCCTGTTTTCATTTCTATGTTGAGTAAAATCCTTCATACCCTTATAGCCTCCATGGACTACTTTATATTGGTCTCCTTTTTTAGCAAGAACCATCCACTTCTTGCCAGGACTAGTTGATTGTCTTTTTACTCCTACTTTGGTGAAGCCTTTGCTTTTGTAACGCTCAGGTATTCCACTAACCTTTCCGCCCTTTTCCATATAAGCAGCATAAAGCCTACCTCCAGATTTCATACTAGACTTTTCTTCTGCTTTAATTTTCTTTTCCTGTTTAAGCATTTGAGGCGTAGGTTTTTTACCTGACCCACGATTGGCGCGGATGTTATCCCAAAGTCCACGTTGAGAATAAGATCCGTCTTTGCGTTTTATCATTGGTTTCATTTTTTTCTTTTCTTTGTTTTTGAGTATAAAGAACCAG
>CAYVBV010000014.1:0-27460 GCA_964449745.1 uncultured Polynucleobacter sp.
GTGCTGGCTGTGGGTGCAAGATTGAGAGGGCAGGCTTCTTTTTCAACGGAAACATTGATGTGTGAGTCTGCCAATGATGCAAGAGAGGATTCTGGATTTCCAGTTAAGGCAATCAGCTTAGCGCCGGTTCGTTTAATGATGGGTACGATTGCAGTTAACTCACTCGTTTCGCCTGAATTTGAAAACGCTACAAAGACGTCTTGATGCGTCACCATCCCTAGATCACCATGACTAGCCTCTGCTGGATGAACAAAAAAAGCAGGTGAACCAGTAGATGCAAATGTGGCAGCAATTTTTCTGCCAATGTGTCCAGATTTACCAATGCCAGAAACAACAATTCGACCTTTACAGCCCAGAAGTAATTCAATCGCTAAGGCAAATTGCTCAGCATTTTTTTGGGTGAGATTTTTTTGAAGGGTCAAGATTGCTTCACCCTCAATGGCTAGGGTTTCTCTTGCCAAATCAATGGCCCGTTGATTTTTTTCGGCTGTTTGTTTGGTCATATCAGGAGTATATGTCCTTGGCTTATTTCAATAAAGGGGCTAAATACTTGCCGGTATAGCTTTTTGTCACTTTAGCGATCGTTTCTGGAGTGCCAACTGCCAAAATTTCGCCGCCACCACCGCCACCCTCAGGCCCTAGATCAATGATCCAATCGGCGGTTTTGATGACATCAAGATTGTGCTCAATAATGACAATTGTATTCCCATGCTTTTTCAAGGTATGAATCACTTTTAAAAGCAGTTGAATGTCATGGAAATGAAGTCCTGTGGTCGGCTCATCAAGAATATATAGAGTCCTGCCGGTATCTCTTTTCGATAATTCAAGCGATAACTTCACGCGTTGTGCCTCACCCCCAGAGAGGGTGGTAGCACTTTGCCCCAATTTCACATACCCAAGACCAACATCCAAAAGAGTTTTTAACTTTCTTTTCACTGTGGGTACAGCTTCAAAAAACTCATGAGCTTGTTCAATGGTCATGGATAGAACTTCATGAATATTTTTGCCTTTATAGCGAATATCCAAAGTCTCTCGGTTGTATCGTTTGCCATGACAAACATCACAAGGAACATACACATCTGGTAAGAAATGCATCTCTACTTTGAGTACGCCATCGCCTTCGCAAGTTTCACATCGACCACCTTTGACGTTGAAAGAAAACCGCCCAGCTTCATAACCGCGTTCACGAGCAGCAGGAACGCCTGCAAAGAGCTCTCGGATCGGTGTAAACAAACCCGTATAAGTTGCAGGGTTTGAGCGAGGAGTTCTTCCAATCGGTGATTGATCCACGTTGATGACTTTGTCAAAATGTTCAAGACCAAGGATTTCCTTATGAGGGGCCGGTTCGGCGCTAGAGCCATAAAGATGTTGAGCAACCGCATGATGCAGCGTGTCATTAATCAAGGTTGATTTTCCTGAACCCGAAACGCCTGTGACGCAAGTCAAAAGACCTAAAGGAATTTCAACATCCACATTTTGTAGATTGTTGCCTGTAGCCCCAATAATTTTTAGAGTTTTTTCTCCAACTGGCGTTCTATTTTTGGGAACCGCGATAAATTCTTTACCAGATAAATAAGCGCCGGTTAAAGAGTTCGGATGTTTTTCAATTTCTTGTGGCGTTCCCTCGGCGATAATTTTCCCGCCGTGTTCTCCGGCTCCAGGACCAATATCAATGACATGATCAGAAGCTCGAATCATGTCCTCATCGTGTTCCACAACCAACACTGAGTTGCCCAAATCTCTAAGATGTTTTAAGGTGCCAATCAGGCGGTCATTGTCTCGTTGATGCAATCCAATGGAGGGTTCATCAAGAACATACATGACGCCCGTTAGACCTGAGCCAATTTGTGAGGCCAAGCGAATGCGTTGTGCCTCACCGCCAGAGAGGGTGTCTGCACTGCGATCTAAGGAAAGATAGTCAAGGCCCACATCATTTAAAAAACTTAAGCGAGAGCTGATTTCGGAAATAATTTTTCCAGCAATTTCTTTTTTGGCGCCTTTTAATTCAAGGGATTTAAAGTAATCCAGGGCTTTGCCCAGTGGTAGATTGCTGATTTCGTATATCGCTCTGGCTTGTTTGCCTTCGCCAACTTTGACATTGCGAGCTTCAGTTCTTAAGCGAGTGCCATCACAAGTTGGACAGGGTTTGTTGTTTTGATATTTGGCTAACTCTTCTCTGACTGTTGGAGAGTCTGTTTCTTTGTAGCGACGTTCAAAGTTGGCTACGATACCTTCAAACGCATGTTCTCTGATAATTACTTTGCCCTTTTCATTAAGATACTCAAAAGGAATATCTTGCTGATTGGAGCCATGAAGAATCAGATTTTGAGCCGCAGTTGGTAAATCTTCAAATGGTGTTTCCAAATCAAATTTAGCGAACTTGGCTAAATTTTGTAAAAGTCTAAAGTAAAACTGGTTTCGCCGATCCCAGCCTTTGATTGCACCAGAAGCCAGAGATAGCTCAGGATGAGCCACCACGCGTTTGGGATCAAAGAAGCTAATATGACCTAAGCCATCACAACTGGGACATGCCCCCATCGGATTATTGAAAGAAAAAAGTCGCGGCTCTAGTTCTTGCAAAGAGTACGAGCATATTGGGCAAGCAAATTTACTTGAAAAAATTTGCTCTTTTTCAGTGTCCATTTCTAGTGCAATGGCACGACCATCTGCCAATCGTAAAGCTGTTTCAAATGACTCTGCCAAGCGTTGCTGAATATCAGCTTTAATTTTGATGCGATCAACAACCACATCAATAGAATGTTTTTCGTTCTTTTTTAATTTAGGCAGGTTATCGACTTCGTAAATTGTGGCTTTGGCATGTTGAGTTGTGCCTCCCCCTGAACGAATTCTGAAGCGAACGAAACCTTGGGCTTGTAAATCTTCGAATAAATCTAGATGCTCGCCTTTACGTTCACTGACTACGGGCGCCAAAATCATTAATTTCGTCTCTTCTGGTTTTGACATCACTGCATCAACCATTTGAGAAACACTTTGTGCCTCTAAAGGTAAGTGGTGCTCTGGACAGTGGGGGGTGCCGGCTCGTGCATAAAGCAAACGCAGATAGTCATGAATCTCAGTCACGGTACCAACAGTTGATCTTGGATTGTGACTGGTGGCTTTTTGTTCAATAGAGATGGCAGGAGATAACCCTTCGATGGAATCCACATCAGGTTTCTCCATTAATTGTAAAAACTGCCTAGCGTAGGCAGATAAGGACTCAACATATCTGCGTTGACCTTCAGCGTAAAGCGTATCAAATGCCAATGAACTTTTGCCTGAGCCTGACAAGCCAGTGATTACCACCAGTTGATCTCTTGGGATGTCTAAATTGATACTTTTTAAGTTGTGGGTGCGTGCACCCCTAATTTTTATCTTGTCCATGATTTTTCTCTGCGTAACCAGTTAATATAGCTCTTCTTTATGGAAAAAACAGAACTTCGCGCTTCTTTGGCTTTGGCCGGCATCTTTGCCCTCAGAATGTTGGGGCTTTTTCTGATATTGCCAGTCTTTAGCCTGCATGCCAAAGGCCTTTCAGGTGGCGACCAAGCCTTATTGGTGGGCTTGGCCTTGGGAATCTACGGTTTTGTTCAGGCCTGCTTACATATTCCCTTGGGGATGCTTTCTGACAGGTATGGGCGCCGCCCAGTCGTTGTGATTGGTTTGGCGTTATTTGTGATTGGGGCACTCATTGCGGCCAGCCATGATGATTTGCTCTGGATTACGGTGGGGCGTGCCATTCAGGGGGCGGGTGCCGTTTCAGCAGCTGTCACAGCATGGTTAGCTGATTTAACTAAGGAAGAGACTCGAACTCGCGCCATGGCCATGGTTGGTGGAAGTATTGCTTTGACTTTTGCCATTTCTTTGGTGCTGGCTTCGCCTTTGCATGAGAGCGTGGGCTTGACGGGAATGTTCTATTTGATGGCAGTGTTGGGTGTGGGAGCAATTCTGTTGGCATTGTTTGTCGTTCCACAGCAAGAAAAATCGGCAACACCTTTCACCGCAAAGTTCTCAGAGGTATTTTTTAATCAAGATTTATTGAGATTAAATGCCGGCGTCTTGATTCTTCATGCTGCTCAAATTGCCTTATTTTTGACTCTACCAAGATTACTGGTCAAAGCAGACTTGGCTTTGGCATCTCATTGGCAACTCTATTTGCCAGCGGTTTTGATTTCTTTTGCATGCATGGCCCCTATCATCATGATGAGTGAAAGACGTAAGCGCATGAAGCCAGCCTTTATTTTTGGCATTGTGGCCATGATGTTTGCTCAGTTGCTGATTGCTAGTGTGGACGGATTGAGTGCATTGGCTTTTGGAGTTCTGGTGTATTTCATTGGCTTTAATATTCTTGAGGCCATGCAACCCTCTTTGGTCTCTCGCTGGGCCAGTCATGCTAAAGGAACCGCGCTCGGTATTTACAACACGACTCAATCCATCGGATTATTTTTAGGAGGATTGGGCGGTGGTTGGTTATTGCAATGGGGTGGTGAATCCGCTGTTTTTTATGCCTGCGCAAGCCTTATTTTTGCCTGGCTTATAATTGCCTCATCTATGCGAGAGTTGCCTTTGAAGAAGTAAAAAACTCATCTGAGTTAATGATTGCTTAGATTAAAAATTAAATTTCGGTACAACAAACTTTTCTTCGGGAGATCAAAATGGCATCAGTAAATAAAGTAATTATTGTGGGTAATGTTGGCCGTGATCCAGAAACTCGTCGCCTACCAAGTGGCGATGCAGTGACAAATATTTCTATTGCAACCACCGATCGCTATCGCGACAAACAGTCTGGTGAGATGCGCGAAAACACAGAGTGGCATCGCGTTGCATTTTTTGGAAAAGTCGCTGAAGTGGCTGAGAAATACTTAAGAAAAGGCTCTCAAGTTTATGTTGAGGGTCGTTTGCGCACGCGCAAATGGACTGATCAAAGTGGTCAAGAAAAATATTCAACTGAAATCGTCGCTGAAACCATGCAGATGCTGGGTGGTAAGGCTTCAGGCTCTTCAGATGCGGGTATGTCTGCCGGCTCATCAATGTCAGCGCCTAAATCAAATCCTCCAAGCGGTGGAGCCAATTTAAGCGATATTGACGACGATATTCCGTTTTAATCACTGCCTAGAGTGGCGTTTGTTCTCTGGCCACTCTGCGTTGTAATCAGCTCTGAATGGGTTGATATCGATGCCGCCTCTGCGAGTGTATCGGGCATAAACCGATAATTTGCTAGGGCGGCATTGTTCTTTAATGTCCATGAAGATTTTTTCAACGCAATGTTCATGGAATTCTTGGTGTTCTCTCAACGAGATTAAATATCGCAACAAGCCTTCTTCGTTGATGCTTGGCCCTGCATACTTGATTTGAACGCTGGCCCAGTCAGGTTGACCCGTGACAGGGCAATTTGATCTAAGGAGATGGCTCACAAGGCATTGCTCAACCATGCCTAAAGAGGGGTCGATACTCAACAAAGAGGCATCCGGCATTTGATGAGGATTGATTTCAATGTCTAAGCGGTCTAAAAGTTGACCCTCTAATTCTTGCATGCCAAGACTGCTTTGTTGGTCTGGAGAACATAGTTGAACGTTAACTGAAGCGCCAGCAGCTTTTGAAAGATCATTTTTAAGCGTGGCGATTAAATCTTCAGTTGAAGCAAATGAGTGATTGTTGAGGCTATTTAAATAAAGTTTCCAAGACTTCGATTCAATGATGTTGGGTGAGTTGGCTGGAACCATGAAGCAGGCAATGGCAATCTGAGGTTTACCTTTGCTATTTAGCCAACTGAGTTCGTAGGCATTCCAAATATCAATCCCAAAAAATGGCACTGCGTGATCTTCAATGCCAAGGAGTTGACGATTGATGGAGCGGCTAATTGGAAAAAGAATATCAGGGCTGTACTGATTTGGCGTATCTGAACTTTTCCCTAATGGGGCTTGGTCAAGCGGATTCTTCATTGTTTAACTTGGTTGGTAATACCTGATAGAACTTGGCCGGTAGGGGCGACATCTGAAACAGATTCGCAATGACCCAATTGATCGTCAAAGAAAAAATCAGGTTGAAATTCTTTTAAAAACTCTTTTTTCCCAAGTCCACCTAAAAACATGGCTTCATCTACAGCGACACCCCAGGCCATTAATGTTCTGATGGCGCGTTCATGTGCGGGCGCTGATCTGGCGGTTACAAGCGCCGTTCTTATCTTCATATGCTGCCCTGCTTGCTTGGCATTGGCCTGTAAGCGATGAAGAGCCTCTAAAAGAGGTTTGAATGGTCCTGGCGGTAAAGGTGTTTCCACTTTGGTGCTTTCATGGGCAACAAATGCATCTAAGCCATTGCTTTGAAAAATTCTTTCAGCTTCATCCGAAAATAAAACCGCATCACCGTCGAATGCGATTCTGATTTCATCAGGATTCGATTCTGCAATTTGCTTGCTTTGAGGAAATACCATGGCAGCTGGAAAACCAGCATCTAGTGTGGCACGAACATCATCTGCGTTGGCGGAAAGAAATAAGTTGGCTTGTAAGGACTTTAAATAATGATAAGGGGGGCGTCCTCGCGTAAATACGCCGCGCTCAATGGCGAGCCCTGCATTTTTAGCTGAACGAAATACTCTAAGTCCACTCACTGGGTCATTTCTCGACAAAATGACTACTTCAACGTTTTGTCGTTGTCCTTCATTAAAGGCCAATAATTTTTTTACCAAAGGATAAGCAACTCCAGGTTTGGCAGGTAGATCAATGCGTTGCAATTGAAGTTGCATGTAGGCGGTGTCGTCGCTGGCTTCAAAAATTTGATTTTCTTCTTCAAAGTCAAATAATGCCCTTGAAGAAATGGCGACCACCAATTTTCCGTCCAGTGAAAACGCCATTTTTATGCCAAGAAAAGTTGATAAGCGGGGTTATCACTTTCATCCCAATGGGGGTAGCCCAATCCAGATAAGAATTTTTTCAATTCTTTTTTATCGCTTGCTGGAACTTGCATACCAATTAAGATGCGGCCATAGTCTGCACCGTGATTGCGGTAATGAAATAAGCTGATATTCCAGTTAGGTGCCATGCTGGTTAAAAACTTCATCAAAGCGCCTGGTTTTTCTGGAAACTCGAAGCGGTAGAGCAACTCATTTTTTGCCAATGCTGAACGACCACCGACCATGTGACGCAAATGAGACTTTGCCAATTCATCATGAGTTAAATCAATTGTACTGAAGCCAGATTTTTCAAACGATTTGGCAATCATGGAGCTATCAGAAGCTTTTTGGGTGGCGATGCCAACAAAAATATGCGCCTGTGCGGAGTCTGCAATTCGATAATTAAATTCAGTGACGTTGCGATCTCCAAGCAATTCACAGAAGCGCTTAAAAGATCCTCTTTGTTCTGGAATGGTCACGGCAAAAACAGCCTCTTTTGCTTCACCAACCTCAGCACGTTCAGCCACAAATCTTAAGCGGTTGAAGTTGATATTGGCGCCACAAGCAACAGCCACCAATGTTTGGTTTTTACATTTCTCTCGCTCTACGTAGGCTTTTAGGCCTGCAAGGGCTAGCGCACCAGCAGGCTCAAGGATGCTGCGGGTATCAGTAAATACGTCATTGATAGCTGCGCAAATTGCGTCCGTATCAACAGTGATGATTTCGTCGACCACTTCTTGGCAAACTCTGAAAGTTTCTTTGCCCACGAGTTTGACCGCCGTGCCGTCAGAAAATAAACCCACTTCTTTGAGTTCAACTCTTCGGCCGGCCTCTAATGATTTTTTCATGGCATCAGAATCAACAGTTTGTACTCCGATGACTTTAATTTCTGGGCGTATCGCTTTGATGTAGGCACCAACGCCGGCAATCAAGCCGCCGCCGCCAATTGCCAAAAAGATGGCATCAATCGGTTCTTGATGTTGTTGCAAGATTTCCATGGCAATCGTGCCTTGGCCTGCAATCACATCGGGGTCATCAAATGGATGAACGAAAGTCAACTGATGTTTTTTCTCAAGGGCTAAAGCATGTTGATAGGCATCGCTGTATGAGTCACCATGCAAAACAATTTTGACCGAATCTCCTCCTCTGGAGCTCACTGCATCAATTTTTACTTGAGGGGTAGTGGTTGGCATCACGATGATGGCTTTGCAATGTAGTTTTGCAGCAGCTAAAGCCACACCTTGAGCATGGTTACCTGCCGAGGCAGCAATGACGCCTCGTTTAAGCTCTACCTGACTCAAATGAGCCATTTTGTTGTACGCGCCACGTAATTTAAAAGAGAATACGGGCTGGTTATCTTCCCTTTTAAGGAGAACTTTGTTTTTAATCCGTGAAGAAAGATGTGAAGCCAGTTCAAGTTCTGTTTCACGGGCAACGTCATAGACCTTGGCGGTCAGTATTTTTCGTAAATAATCTTTTGGCATCCTGTGAGCGTATCACGTCAAAAGCCTAAAATGAGCAAACATGGAAAGCAATTTACATAATTTTTTAGTTTGGATCTCATTGCCCACGGTTGGGTTGCCTGCGGTTTTTACGGTATCTTTTATTTCCGCAACCCTTTTACCTCTTGGTTCTGAACCGGTTTTATTTGGTTATATCAAGTTAAATCAAGACATGTTTTGGCTTGCCGTTTGCGTGGCCACCTTGGGGAATACTTTGGGGGGGATGTTGAACTGGTTACTGGGTTTTGGGGCCAGTAAGGCTCAAGAAAAACTAATTGGACAAAGAGAGCATAAATTATTGGGTTGGTTCGAGAAATTGGGCCCCCCAGCACTATTACTTTCTTGGTTGCCAATTGTGGGGGACCCCTTGTGTGCTGTGGCTGGATGGCTGCGATTGCCTTGGCTACCCTGCATGATTTATATGGCCATTGGCAAGTTTTTAAGGTACGTGACGATGACTTACGTACTTTTAATGATTCCGGATGGCTTTTGGAGTGCCGTTGGTCGCTGGTTAGGGATGTATTAAGCCCTTTTTCTGAGAGGGTTTAAAAACCCCTCTCCTGTAAGAATCAGGCGAATATCCCCATAGTCCTTTAAAATGACGTTTTAGTTAAATCGACTGATATGAACGCACCTTTGCCTCTCACTAGCCTTGCGGAACATTCTCAGAGCGCTCCGCGTTTACGTGAAATCCCATACAACTACACTTCTTTCTCTGACAGAGAGATTGTGATTCGTTTATTGGGTGAGGATTCTTGGCAAATTCTTGATGAACTAAGGTCTGGAAGAAAAACAGGTCGCTCAGCCAGAATGCTTTATGAGGTGTTGGGGGATATCTGGGTTGTTCAGCGCAATCCTTATCTACAAGATGATTTATTAGATAACCCAGGTCGTCGTAAACAGTTAATCGAAGCATTGCATCATCGTTTGCGTGAAGTTCAAAAGCGCATGACGACTGATTTGGCCGATAAAGTTGGCAAATTAATTGAAAGTGCTAAAGAAGCCATCGAATCTTTCAATGCAGAATTCGATCGCGTTGCGTCTTTGCGTAAACGTGTTCGTAAAACTTTGGGTAAGTTCACAGCGGCTGACAATATCGCCTATGATGGCTTGGCCAGAGTCTCTCATGTGACTGATGCGACTGATTGGCGTGTGGAATATCCATTTGTTGTTTTAACGCCAGACTCTGAGGAAGAGATTCCTAACCTGGTTAAAGGTTGTATTGAGTTAGGCTTAACCATCATTCCTCGGGGGGGTGGTACAGGCTATACCGGTGGTGCTGTGCCTTTGTCACCCATGTCTGCAGTCATCAACACAGAAAAGCTTGAGAGCTTAGGTCCAGTTGAGATGTTGCGTTTACCAGGTTTGGATCATGAAGTGGCCACCATTTATTCTGGTGCAGGCGTTGTCACTAAACGTGTGTCTGATGCAGCTGATCAATCTGGTAACGTTTTTGCGGTTGACCCGACTTCTGCTGAAGCCAGTTGTATTGGTGGCAACATCGCCATGAATGCCGGTGGTAAGAAGGCGGTTTTATGGGGTACTGCGCTTGATAATCTAGCCTCATGGAGGATGGTTGACCCTGAGGGTAACTGGTTAGATGTTGAGCGTGTTGGTCACAACATGGGCAAGATTCATGATGTTGATTACGCCACATTTAATCTGGTGTGGTCTGACGGATCTTATGCGCCGGGTCAAAAAGTCATTAAGACTGAAGAATTAAAAATTGAGGGTAAACGTTTTCGCAAAGAAGGTTTAGGCAAGGACGTTACAGATAAGTTTTTAGCGGGTTTGCCTGGTATTCAAAAAGAAGGTTGTGATGGTTTGATTACCAGCGCAAGGTGGGTTTTGCATCGCATGCCAAAACAAATTCGCACGGTTTGCTTGGAATTCTTTGGTCAAGCCCGTGATGCTATTCCAAGCATTGTTGAAATTAAGGCCTATCTTGATCAACAAACTAAACAAGGTGGCGCTATTTTGGCTGGCCTTGAGCATTTGGATGAACGTTATTTAAAAGCAGTTGGTTACGCTACGAAATCTAAACGCAATGTTTTGCCAAAAATGGTTTTGATTGGGGACATTGTTGGGGATGATGAAAATTCAGTGGCCTTGGCTGCGAGCGAAGTCATTCGCATGGCCAATACCCGTGTGGGTGAAGGTTTTGTGGCAGTTAGTCCAGAGGCCCGCAAAAAGTTTTGGTTAGACCGATCAAGAACTGCAGCAATTGCTAAACACACCAATGCTTTTAAGGTCAATGAAGACGTGGTGATTCCTTTGGACCGTATGGGTGAATATACCGACGGTATTGAATTAATCAACATTGAGTTATCTCTTAAAAACAAACTGCAGTTATTGGATGAATTAGAAGTTTTCCTACAGCAAGGAAATTTGCCATTAGGTAAATCTGAAGATGGTGATGTTCCAGAAGCTGAGCTGTTGGCAAGTCGAGTTTCTCAGGCCTTGCAAGTGATTGCCAAGGTTCGCCATGAGTGGTCTGACTGGGCTAAGAATATTGAGCAGTATTTTCCAGGTCTGCAAAACAGAAGCTTAAGAGCTTCATGGAAGTTGCAGGTCAGAGCTGAGTTAAGAAATATTTTTGGTGGCGTTGCTTTTGAGCCAATTGTTAAAGAATGTGAAGCCATTCACAAACGAGTATTGAGAAGTCGAGTATTTGTTGCTTTGCATATGCATGCTGGCGATGGAAACGTTCATACCAATATTCCGGTTAATTCAGATAATTACGATATGTTGCAAGATGCGCATCAAGCTGTTGATCGCATCATGAAGTTGGCTCGCTCATTGAATGGCGTTATTTCTGGTGAGCACGGTATTGGTATTACCAAACTAGAGTATTTAACTGAAGCAGAAATTAAAGACTTCAGGTCATATAAGTTGCGCGTTGATCCAGAAGGTCGCTTTAATAAGGGCAAATTAATGCCTGGTGCTGATTTAAGAAATGCTTATACGCCAAGCTTTGGTTTAATGGGCCATGAGTCTTTAATCATGCAGCAAAGCGATATTGGCGCCATTGCGTCTAGTGTTAAGGATTGTTTGCGTTGTGGCAAGTGCAAACCTGTTTGTGCTACTCACGTACCAAGAGCTAACTTGCTCTATAGTCCGCGCAATAAAATTTTGGCTACCTCTTTATTGGTTGAGGCTTTCTTGTATGAAGAGCAGACTCGAAGAGGGGTTTCTGTGAAGCATTGGGAAGCTTTTGATGATGTGGCTGCGCACTGCACAGTTTGTCATAAATGCGTGACTCCTTGCCCGGTCAAAATTGATTTTGGTGATGTCACTATGAATATGCGCAATTTATTGCGCAAGATGGGGCAGAAGAGATTTAATCCTGGTGCATCTGCTGCCATGTTTTTCTTGAATGCAACCAATCCTGAAACCATTCAGTTGACACGTAAATTAATGATTGAGTGGGGTTATAAAGCGCAACGTTTAGCTCATGATGTCTTGAAAAAGTTTGCTAAAGCGCAAACTGCTAAACCTGGTTCTACTGTTGGCAAGCCTGCAGTTCAAGAGCAGGTCATACATTTCATCAATAAAAAAATGCCAGGCAATCTTCCCAAGAAGACTGCTCGTGCACTTTTAGATATTGAAGATGCTGATGTGGTGCCAATTATTCGTAATCCACAAACAACCTCAGTAGATACGGAGGCTGTGTTTTACTTCCCGGGTTGTGGTTCAGAGCGATTGTTCTCTCAGGTTGGTCTGGCTACTCAAGCCATGCTTTGGCATGCGGGTGTTCAGACTGTTTTGCCACCAGGTTATTTGTGCTGCGGATATCCGCAAAGAGGATCTGGTGACTTTGATAAAGCTGACAAGATCATCACCGATAACCGAGTGCTATTCCATCGAATGGCCAACACTCTTAATTATTTAGACATCAAAACAGTGGTTGTTTCTTGCGGCACTTGTTATGACCAGTTGGCTGGTTATGAGTTTGAGAAAATTTTCCCTGGTTGCAGAATTATTGATATTCATGAATTCTTGTTGGAAAAGGGCATCAAGCTAGAGGGTGCAAAAGGGGTGCGTTATATGTATCACGACCCTTGCCATAGTCCAATGAAGCTTCAAGATCCACTCAAGACAGTCAATAGTTTGGTCACTACCGAGGATGGTACAAGTATTGCCAAAAATGATCGTTGCTGTGGTGAATCTGGAACCTTGGCAATTACTCGCCCTGATATTTCTTCTCAAGTTCGTTTTAGAAAAGAAATCGAAATGAAGAAGGGCGCTGACAAGCTGAAATCTGATTTTGATGGCCAAGTAAAAGTTCTGACCAGTTGTCCGTCATGCCTACAGGGTTTGTCACGCTATGACGAAGATTCTGGAACTAAAGCGGATTACATTGTGGTTGAGATGGCTAATCATTTATTAGGCGCCAACTGGATGGCTGATTATGTGAAAAATGCCAATCAAGGTGGTATTGAAAGGGTTTTGGTATAGAGATGAATACACCAACAAAAGCACCGTTACCTCAAAACATTGTGGTTCACCAGCAGTCTAAAGTTTTAGAGCTCGCTTATGAAACACAAACATATCAATTGCCATTCGAGTTTTTGAGAGTTTGGTCGCCGTCTGCCGAAGTGCGAGGCCATGGTGTTGGCCAAGAAACTTTGCAGACCGGTAAGCGCAATGTTGTTATTACCAGTATTGAGCAAATCGGTCACTATGCCATCAAACCTATTTTTTCAGATGGTCATGATTCTGGTATTTATTCTTGGGAATATCTCTACGAAATGTGTCTTAACCAAGAGGAAATGTGGCAAGACTATCTCAATCGCTTGGAGCAAGAGGGTGCAGATCGAGATACTCCGATGGTGAAAGATGCAGGCCATTCTTGCGGGCACTAATTCAATATGGCACAAACACATTTCGGTTACAAAACGGTTGATGAGACCGAAAAAGCAAGTAAGGTTGCAGAGGTTTTTCATTCGGTAGCGAATAAGTACGACATCATGAATGATTTGATGTCAGGCGGCCTGCATCGTCTTTGGAAACACTTTACGATCAGTAAAGCTGCGGTTCGCCCAGGTCAAAAAATTTTAGACATCGCCGGTGGTACCGGTGACTTATCTCTTAGTTTTGCCAAATCAGTTGGGTTGGAGCGAGAGACTGGTGGTCAGGTATGGTTGACTGATATCAACGCCTCAATGTTAGGTTATGGGCGTAATCGTTTGCTTGATAAGGGTTATCACTTGCCATGTGTGCAAGTTGATGCTGAACAAATTCCATTCCCAGACAATTATTTTGATTTAACAACGGTTGCATTTGGCCTTAGAAATATGACGCACAAAGAAGTGGCTCTCAAGGAAATGCTTCGCGTGATTAAACCAGGCGGAAAAGCGATGGTATTGGAGTTTTCCAAGCCGGTTGAAGCATTAAAACCAATCTACGATGCTTATTCTTTTAAGATTCTTCCTTGGTTGGGTGAGAAAGTTGCTGGAGATGCGGATAGTTATCGATATTTGGCTGAATCTATTCGGATGCATCCTGATCAAGAAACGCTAAAAACCATGATGGAAGATGTGGGATTTGATCGAGTTGAATATCATTCAATGACAGGTGGTATTGTTGCGTTACATATCGGTTATAAGTACTGATATATCTTGAATTATTAGAAAGAGGGTAAAGATGTTGAAGAAAAGTTTTGTTTATTTGGTGCTTTCTTCTTTTGTGTTGATGGGGGCATCTTTTGATGCTGAAGCTAAGCGTATGGGTGGCTCAAGAAGTATGGGTAAGCAATCCCAAAGTGTGACGCAAAAGCAACAAGCGGCTCCAGCTCAGCCTGCTCAAGCGCCTGCAGCTCAACCAGCCACTGCCGCTAAACCTGCACAAGCCCCAGCAGCCCAACCTAAAAAAGGTTTTGGTATGGGTGGCATTTTGGGTGGTTTAGCCGCTGGTTTAGGTTTGGGTTGGTTGTTGTCTCACTTTGGCCTAGGTGAAGCGGCGGCCTCTTTCTTTATGGGCCTTTTAATGGTGATGGCGGTGGCTATGGTCGGTCTATGGTTATTCCGTCGCTTTGCTAGTAATGGACAAGCAACTTACAAGACGAGTCCTGCGGGTGGACCTCAATGGGAAGGTCAAAACCGCTTTGATCGTCAGGAACCAGTGTCAACCTCAACTTACAGTGGTTCAGTAGTAGCGCCGAGCACTCCCGAAGTTGCTATCAGCGGATTTGATCAAGAGTCATTCTTGTTAAATGCTAAAAAGCACTTTGTGCATTTACAAGATGCTTGGGATCGTGGTGATTTGGAAAAGCTTAAAGAATTTGCCACTGCTGAAATGTTTGAAGAGTTACGTCAAGATCTTGAAGCTCGAGCGACTATTCAGAATAGAACTGAGGTTCTTACATTAGAGGCTGAACTTCTAGGAATTGAATCTTTACAAGATGTTTATTTGGCAAGTGTTCGATTCTCAGGCATGATTCGTGAGCAAGCAGATGGTCCAGCGGAATCATTTGTAGAGGTTTGGAATTTAACAAAGCCAGTGAACGGTCAAGGTGGTTGGGTATTGGCTGGCATACAACAGCTGGTTTAATCTGAAAACGATTGTTCATGCTTTAAATTATTTGCTGGCCCAAGAATCTTGGGCCAGTGAACTTTTGCGCAAGCAAAAAGGTAAAACAATCAAAATAGTCTTACCTGTCACTGACCTCTCTCTTGAGGTGACTGATAGCGCAACTTTTGCTCTATCAACTTCCATCAATCAACCAAATGTCACTTTAGAAATCAGCGCGGAAGTTTTTAATGCTTATATTGCTGGAGGTAAGGAAGCTGCCATACGTCATATCAAGGTTTCAGGGGATGTAGATCTTGCGCAAGCAATTTCAACCTTGGCAGGTCAATTGCGTTGGGAAGTAGAGGAAGATTTATCCAAGCTAGTAGGTGATGCCATGGCCCATCGAATTGTGCAGTCATTTAAAAAAACTCAGCATTTTGGTGGGCAAGTTGCACAAGATCTCGGCTCAAGCGTTTTAGAATATTTGGTTCATGAAAAACCAACGCTGGTTAAGAGGGATGAGTTAATGCGACATAAAGAAGAAATACGGCGCTTGCGCGATGATGTTGATCGCATTGAAAAACGCATTGAGCGTTTATCAGAAGGGTCTGTGTGAGACAGTTTTTACGTCTTTTAAAGATCCTTTTCACCGTTTGGCGTTTTGGACTGTTAAGGATTATTCGAGACAGCTTAAAGCCTGGACTCATCAAAATTATTTTGACGGTCCTTTCTTGGGTGACCCCAAGTGGCTTTACTCGTGGAGAAAGTTTGCGATTGGCTCTAGAGGCATTAGGACCAATTTTTGTCAAATTCGGACAAGTTTTATCGACGCGTCGTGATTTATTGCCTTTAGATATTGCCGATGAGCTAGCTAAATTACAAGATCAGGTTCCACCTTTTTCTCAAGCGAAATCAATTGAGCTCATTGAAGCGTCCTTGGGCAAAAAACTTTCTGAAGTATTTATATCTTTTGATGAAAAGCCGGTAGCCAGTGCCTCGGTTGCTCAAGTTCACTTTGCTGTTTTAAAAGGCACGGATAAGTATCCAGAGTGGCATGGTAAAGAGGTTGCAATTAAAGTTTTGCGCCCAGGAATTTTGCCAATCATTGAAAGTGATCTAGCTCTTCTAAGAGTTTTGGCTGGTTTGGTTGAAAAACTCTGGCGTGATGGTAAGCGTCTAAAGCCCAGAGAAAACGTAGATGAATTTGACACTTATTTGCATGATGAATTGGATTTGATGCGTGAGGCATCCAATGCAAGTCAACTGCGTCGTAATTTTGAGGGATCAAAAAAGCTCATTATTCCTGAGATGTATTGGGATTTATGTGGCATGAATGTCATGGTGATGGAGCGCATGCATGGCATTCCGATTTCAAGATTAGATGATTTAAGAGCTGCCGGTGTTGATTTAAGAAAACTTGCTTCAGATGGTGTAGAAATCTTTTTTACTCAAGTTTTTCAAGATGGGTTTTTCCACGCAGATATGCACCCAGGGAACATCTTTGTCAGTGTGGCTCCTGAAACCTTTGGTCGGTACATCGCTTTAGACTTTGGCATTGTGGGTGCATTATCAGACTCTGATAAAAATTATTTGGCTCAAAATTTCTTGGCATTCTTTAATCGTAATTACAGGCGGGTTGCCGAATTACATATTGAGTCTGGTTGGGTGCCTAAAGAAACTCGTGTGGAAGAATTAGAAGGGGCTGTGCGAGCGGTTTGTGAGCCTTACTTTGATAGGCCGCTAAAGGAAATATCTCTAGGTATAGTGTTGATGCGCTTATTCCAAGCATCAAGACGATTTAATGTGGAAATTCAGCCCCAATTAACTTTATTGCAAAAAACTCTCTTGAATGTCGAAGGCTTAGGTAGGCAGCTGGATCCAGATATGGATTTATGGAAAACAGCTAAACCGGTTCTGGAGCGTTGGGTTGATCAGCAGATTGGAGTCAGAGGATTTTTTGATCGCATCAAATCTGAGGCGCCTCACTGGGCTAAGTTAGTGCCCACTATCCCTAGACTTCTTGCTCAGTGGCTTGAGGCTGAAAATGAAAAAAAAGAAGGCAATCATGAAGCATTGCTCGCTAAGCTCATTGCTGAACAACAAAAAACCAAAAGAGTTCTTTGGGGCAGCATTCTTTTCTTGAGTGGTTTATTGGGTGGCACCTTATTTACGCTCATTTGGTTGAGCTAAGCCCTATAATTTCAAGCTCCATGAAAAAATACTTTATTGCAGGCATCTTAGTTTGGGCTCCTTTAGCGGTCACCATTTGGGTGATTACTTGGGGTCTTTCTGTTTTGGACGGTGTTTTCGGTTCAGTGATGTCTGCTTTGTTGGCGGTCATGCCGATCGATCAAAAACCTGCTTTGCAATCATTCAGAAACTTGCCTGGGGTGGGTATTTTGATTGTGATTGGCATCATTTTGATTACAGGCGTCATTGCAGCTAATTTTGCAGGTCAATGGTGGATTCGCCTGTGGGATCAAATCATTGTTCGTATTCCAATCGTTAAATCAATTTATTCCAGCGTTAAACAAGTTTCTGGAACGCTTTTTTCCAGCAAAGGGAATGCATTCAGAAAAGCAGTGTTAATTCCTTATCCAAGAAATGGTTCATGGACCATTGCCTTTGTTACTGGTAACCCAGCCGAAGAAGTTTCAAAAAAACTGAACGGTGAACATGTCAACGTGTTCTTACCAACTACACCCAATCCAACCTCAGGATTTTTCATGATTGTTCCTCGTGCGGACATCATTGAATTAGATATGGGTGTTGAAGAAGCCCTGAAACACATTGTTTCTATGGGCTCAGTACCGCCTTTAAATCATTCAGTCCCATCAGCAAAGTAGGAAGTTTTATGTCAATGCGTAGCCATCAATGTGGCCAAGTCACAGAATCTTTAATTGGACAACAAGTTACCTTAGCCGGTTGGGTGAATCGTCGCCGCGACCATGGTGGGGTGATTTTTATTGATTTAAGAGATCGTGACGGTTTTGTTCAAGTCGTCTGTGATCCTGATCGTCAGGAAATGTTCTCTGTTGCTGAGCAAGTGCGCAATGAGTTTTGTGTGCAAATTAAAGGTTTGGTGCGTGCTCGTCCTGCGGGCACTGAGAATAATGATTTGGTGAGTGGCAAAGTTGAACTGTTGTGCCATGAATTGAATATTCTCAATGCTTCTATCACACCACCATTTCAATTAGAAGATGACAATCTTTCAGAAACAACTCGCTTAACGCATCGTGTTCTAGATTTACGTCGCCCACAAATGCAAAAGAATTTGCGTTTACGTTATAACGTTGCTATTGAGACAAGAAAATATCTTGATCAAGCGGGCTTTATTGATATTGAGACACCAATGTTGACTAAGAGCACGCCCGAAGGTGCTCGAGACTATTTGGTTCCTTCCCGTGTTCATGATGGCCAATTTTTTGCTTTGCCACAATCACCACAATTATTTAAGCAATTGTTGATGGTGGCAGGTTTTGATCGTTACTATCAAATTACCAAGTGCTTCCGTGATGAAGATTTAAGAGCGGACCGTCAACCTGAATTTACACAGATCGACTGCGAAACAGCGTTCTTGGATGAATATGAAATCCGTGATTTGTTTGAAAATATGGTGCGTCATATTTTCAAGACAGTCATGAATGTTGAGTTAGCTAATCCCTTCCCAGTAATGGCTTATTCTGAAGCCATGGCTCGTTTTGGCTCTGATAAACCTGATCTTAGGGTCAAGTTAGAGTTCACAGAATTAACAGATGTGATGAAGGATGTTGACTTCAAAGTTTTCTCAGGGCCTGCGAACCAAGACAATGGTCGTGTGGTTGGTTTGTGTGTTCCAGGTGGTGCTGTAATTAGCCGCAGTGATATCGATGATTACACTCAATTTGTTGCCATTTATGGTGCCAAGGGACTGGCTTGGATTAAGGTCAATGAAGTGGCTAAAGGTCGTGATGGTTTGCAATCACCGATTGTTAAAAATTTACACGATGCTGCCATTACAGAAATTCTCAAGAGAACAGGCGCTAAAGACGGCGACATTATTTTCTTCGGTGCTGATAAGGCGAAGGTTGTGAATGACGCCATTGGCGCGTTGCGCTTGAAAATCGGACACTCTGCTTGGGCTAAGGAAAATGGTCTTATGGAGCAAGTTTGGAAGCCAATGTGGGTCGTTGATTTCCCAATGTTTGAGTACGATGAAGATGCTGCTCGCTGGGTTGCTTGCCATCATCCTTTCACCAGTCCTAAGGATGAGCACCTTGACTATTTAGAAACTGATCCTGGTAAGTGTTTGGCTAAAGCATATGACATGGTTCTAAACGGTTGGGAAATCGGTGGTGGTTCAGTTCGTATCCATAAAGAATCTGTTCAAAGCCAGGTATTCCGTGCTTTGAAGATTGGCCCTGAGGAAGCTCAAGCTAAATTTGGTTTCTTATTGGATGCGCTTCAATATGGCGCCCCTCCTCATGGCGGTATCGCATTTGGTTTAGACCGCATTGTGACCATGATGACTGGTGCTGAGTCAATTCGTGACGTGATTGCATTCCCTAAAACTCAACGTGCCCAATGCTTGCTCACGCAAGCGCCAAGTCCAGTGGATGAAAAGCAATTACGTGAGTTGCACATTCGTTTGCGCAACACTCAGATGCCCGCATGAAAATCCCTATCTCGGTACTAGTCGTTATTTATACGGCTAGCAACGAGGTATTGTTGCTAGAGCGAGCTGATCATCCTGATTATTGGCAATCTGTTACGGGGAGTTTGGATGAGGTCAATGAACCTCTTTTAGAGGCGGCAGCTAGAGAGTTATTTGAGGAAACGGGTATCGATGTAAAGACACTTCAACCCAATTCTTTGGTATCCATGAATCATGCTGTTGAGTATGAGATTTATCCGGAGTGGCGCCATCGCTACCCCCCAGGCGTTGTGTCAAATACCGAGCACTGGTTCAAAGTATGCGTCCCTGATGATAGCCCGATTCTTTTGGCACCCAGAGAGCATTTATCTTATCGTTGGGAGCCGATCGATGTGGCTGCTCAGTTGTGTTTTTCCCCTAGTAATCGTGAGGCAATCTTAAGACTCAATTCTGATTAGAATGAAGTCATGTCTCTATTAAGAAAAGATCGTTGGCAAACGATTGAGCAACTGGATTTATTGGAAGGTGGAAAAAATTATTTTTCTACCTTGGAGCAATCATTAATTAATGCTCAAAAGTCAATTTATCTTGAGACGTATATATTTTCTTCAGATCAGCAAGCCAAGCGCATTGCTGATTTATTAGTCTTGGCTGCGCAAAGAGGTTTGGATGTCAAAGTGATCATTGACTGGTTGGGATCAAATCCATTTCCCTTTGAACAACAGTTTTTTGAGGTTGGAGTGCAGCTGGCTTACTACAACCCCTCTTGGTTTGGTCGTTTTGGGTTTTCAAGAACGCATCGTAAATTGGTTGTGATTGATGAAGTTGAGGCATTTGTCGGTGGGGTCAATATTTGTGCAGATGATCAAACTGCTCAAGGTGAGAAGCTCAGTGGTTTGAGATGGGATTTGGCCTTAAAGACCACGGGAAAGATTGTTGAAAAGGTTCACGCTACTTTTTTAAGGCAGTGGCAGAGAATGCAACCCAATGCGCTTCATCCTCGTAATATTTTCAAGAGAATTCTTGACCAAGAGTTGCCATGGAGTACGAATCATTTTCTAGGTATACGCCATGGACAAAAAGCCAGTTTGGCATTTATTGCTAGAGATAACTTACATCATCGACGTGATATTGAGCGGGCCTATTTAAAAGCAATCGGTCAATCAAGAGAGGAAATATGGCTTGCAACGCCTTATTTCATGCCGGGACGTCGCTTTAGAAAAGCTTTAATTAGGGCTGCTGAAAGAGGTGTTGCAGTTAACTTACTTTTGGGAAGAGATGAATTTAGAGTCTTGAATTGGTCTGTGCCCAGTTTATATGGACAATTTCTAGAAGCCAATATCAACATCTATGAATATCCTTTGGGCCTGCTACATGCCAAGGCCATGGTGGTTGACAGAAGATGGGCCACCTTAGGTTCATCTAATTGTGATCATTTGTCATTTCTTTTAAATCATGAGGCAAATTTGGTGATCAGAAATCATCCGGTGGTCAAAGAAATAAGATGGAAAATAGAAGATCAAGCTTTAGAAAAAGGCATTAGAGTTGATTCAGGCCGCTATTCGCAAAGACCTTTCATGACTAAAGTATTTAATTGGGTTAGTTATGGATTTGTCCGTTTGCTGTTGATATTTTTGACTGTGGGCACACGAGATAAAGACATGCCCAATTTGAGCGATTAATTACTTATTAAAAGAAAAATTCATGAGACATATGTTAAGTCAAGAATCCCAAACTGGTCAGTCGGTTCAAAAAACCAGTGATTGGAAAGTGATTGCCAATTTACTACCTTATCTATGGACCTTTAAGGGACGGGTGATTCTTGCTTTGTCATGTCTGATTGCCGCCAAAGTAGCTAATTTGGGTGTGCCCATTTTGTTGAAGAAAATGGTCGATGCCATGGACGTGCCAATGGGCGCGCAGACTTTGGTCGTTGTACCAATCGCTTTAATTATTGCTTATGGCTTACTGAGATTATCTGCATCGTTGTTTACTGAGATGCGTGAATTAATTTTTTCTAGGGTGACTGAGAGTGCTGTAAGAACTTTGGCCTTACAAGTATTTGATCATTTACACGGGTTGTCCTTGAGATTTCATCTATCAAGGCAAACGGGTGGCATGACCCGAGATATTGAAAGAGGAACTAGAGGCATACAGTCTTTAATTTCTTATTCACTCTATAGCATCTTGCCCACGATTGTTGAGTTGACTTTAGTGCTGGGGTATTTCATTTGGGTTTACAACTATTGGTTTGCCATCATCACCTTGGTTGCCTTGGTGCTATATGTCATTTTTACGATTGTTGTCACCGAGTGGCGAACTCAGTACCGTAAAAAAATGAATGAATTGGATTCCAAAGCTCATCAAAGGGCTGTGGATTCTTTAATCAATTTTGAGACGGTCAAATATTTTGGAAATGAAATGTATGAGTCTCGTCGCTACGATGAAAACTTGCGCACCTATCGCGAGGCTGCTATTCAGTCACAGCGTTCTTTGGCGGTCTTGAACGTTGGTCAGCAAACCATCATAGCTGTGGGTTTGATATTAATCTTGTGGCAAGCCACGCTTGGAGTGGCGAACGGCTCAATGACCTTGGGTGATTTGGTGTTGGTGAACGTTTTAATGATTCAGTTGTATATACCACTTAATTTTTTGGGTGTTATTTATCGAGAAATTAAACAGGCGTTGACAGACATGGATCGGATGTTCAAATTATTGGGAACCGACCAAGAGATTGCCGATCAGCCGAATGCACTTGAATTGAAAATTGAAGATAAATCCAAGGGGCCTCACGTTAAGTTTCAGAATGTTTCTTTTTCTTATGAGACGAACCGACCCATATTAAAAAATATTGATTTTGAAATAATGCCCGGCAAAACAACTGCTGTGGTTGGTCATAGCGGGGCTGGCAAAAGCACCTTGGCAAGATTGTTGTTTCGTTTTTATGAAGTGACTGGAGGTGATATTTTGTTTGACCAACAAAATATCAATCATGTTACGCAAAAAAGTCTTCGAGCCGCAATTGGCATCGTGCCGCAGGACACAGTTTTATTTAACGACAGTATTGCCTATAACATCGCCTATGGCCGTCCAGGGGCATCTCAAGAAGAAATTGAGGCTGCTGCTCGCGCGGCTCAAATCCATGGCTTTATTACTTCCTTGCCGCAGGGCTACGCATCAACAGTGGGTGAGCGTGGATTAAAACTTTCAGGCGGTGAAAAGCAAAGAGTTGCAATTGCTAGGACGTTGCTCAAAAATCCAGCATTTTTAATTTTTGATGAGGCCACCTCTGCTCTAGATTCGGAAACAGAGCGAGCCATTCAAAAAGAATTGATGGCTTTGGCTCAAAATCGTTCCACTCTCATCATTGCGCATCGTTTGTCGACGATTGTTTATGCAGATCAGATCTTGGTTATGGATGAAGGTTCAATCATTGAAAAAGGAACTCATGAAGAGCTTTTAGCCCTGAAAGGACGATATTGGGATATGTGGCAAGTTCAACAAACTCAAATCAGCTAATATCTGAGTATGGCTCTAAAAAACACATCCGACTTTTTGCAAAAAGCTTTTTTAAGCGCTCTAAAAACTGCTGATCCCCAAGTCATTTTGCCTCTGGGTTTGAAAAAAGTATTTCCTCAACCCTTAACAGGACGTTGTCTTGTTTTGGGGGCTGGCAAAGCGGCGGCCTCAATGGCGCATGCCTTAGAAAATTATGCAAAAACAGAATGGCCCAAAGCAAAGCTAGAAGGCATGGTGATTACGCGCTATGGGCACGCATTACCTACTCAATCGATTCGGGTCATTGAAGCAGGACATCCTGTGCCTGATGATGCTGGAATGAAAGGCGCTCAAGAAACACTTGAACTCATTAAAACCTTGCAGGCAGGCGATCAACTGATTGCTTTGATTTCTGGAGGAGGTTCTAGCTTGCTGACACTTCCTGCAGAAGGTCTAACGATTGAGGATTTAAGAACAACGACCCAAGCCTTATTGATGTCGGGTGCACCGATTGGTCAAATGAACGTGGTGCGTAAACACTTATCTGCTATCTTGGGCGGGCATATGGCGCGAGAGGCTGCTAAACGCGGTGCAAAGGTAGATGCTTTCTTAATATCCGATGTGACCGGAGATCATCCTTCGAGTATCGCAAGCGGTCCTTGTGCTCCAGATGATTCAACTTTTGCTGATGCTTTGCAAATTTTGAAGGATTTTGATTTGCTCAAGGGGCAAATTCCTGTTGCCGTCATGAATTATTTACAACAAGGATTAAAAGGTCAAAAGCCTGAAACTCCCAAAGCAGGGGACCCAATTTTTAACAATACGCATAACCATTTGCTAGCCACAGCCCATGCCTGTTTAGAAGCTGCCGCTGATTACGTTCGATCTCAGGGTGTGGAAGCGGTGATCTTAGGTGACACCGTGATGGGTGAAGCGAAAGATGTGGCTCTTATGCAGGCTTCCATTGCGAGAGAAATTTATTTGCATAACCAGCCTTTTAAAAAACCAGTTGCTTTGTTATCTGGCGGAGAATGTACGGTGACTATTCCATCGGACATCAAAGGTCGTGGTGGTCGTTGCAGTGAATTTTTATTGGCCCTTTATGCCGCTACCGAGGATTTAAAATCCTTATCTGCCTTAGCTGCTGATACAGATGGGATCGATGGCAGTGAAAATAATGCGGGAGCATGGTTTACTGCTGAATCAAGAGAGTTGATGAAAAACCGTCAGCAAGCAGTGAAAGATTATTTAAGTTCGCATGATAGTTTTGGTTTTTTTGAAGAGTTAAAAACATTAGTTCATACTGGACCAACCCTGACTAATGTGAATGACTTCCGAATTTTGCTTATAGATACAGAGTCCGAATGAATTCAATGAATACCCTTGAGATTTGCCAACCAGATGATTGGCACTTGCATGTTAGAGATGGTGAGTTTCTGCCGGATTTGTTAAAACACACGGCCAGTCAGTTTCAACGGGCCATCATCATGCCTAATTTAAAGCCTCCTGTGACCACAGCAGAGATGGCGATGGCCTATAAAAATCGCATTCTTGCGGCCTTACCAAAGGGCAGTTCCTTTGAACCCCTGATGGTGTTGTATTTGACAGACAATACCAGCCCAGAAGAGGTTAAGAAAGCGAAAGAAGTAGGCGTAGTAGGTTTTAAGCTTTACCCTGCAGGAGCAACAACCAATAGTGATGCAGGTGTGACCGACATTCAAAAATGTTCTGCAGCACTGGATGCTATGTCAGCTTGCGATATGCCATTATTGGTTCATGGTGAGGTTACACATGCTGAGATTGATGTCTTTGATCGTGAGGCAGTATTCATTGATCAGGTGTTAGAGCCCTTGCGCATGCGCCACCCAGGTTTGAGAGTTGTCTTTGAGCACATCACGACCAAGCAGGCGGCGCAATATGTTGAATCTGCAGATACTCAAAGATTGGGCGCCATCGGAGCAACTATTACGCCACAGCACTTACTCTATAACCGCAATGCAATCTTTACTGGCGGCGTTCGTCCCCATTACTACTGTTTACCTATTTTAAAAAGAGAAGAGCATCGTCAAGAGTTGGTGCGGGTGGCCACCTCGGGGAATTCAAGATTCTTCTTGGGAACTGACAGTGCCCCTCATCTGAAGGGCACTAAGGAAAATGCCTGTGGTTGCGCTGGTTGCTACACAGCCTGGCACGCAATGCCTTTATATGCAGAAGTCTTTGATGCAGCGAATGCTCTAAATAAATTGGAAGCTTTTGCAAGTCATTTTGGCCCCGATTTTTACAAGCTTCCAAGAAATACAGGTCGCCTGAAATTAAAACGACAAACTCAGAATATTCCAGAAGATTTTCCAATGGGCGGTGGCACAGTGGTGCCCTTGCGCGCCGGTGAAACTGTGGCTTGGACAATAGTCGGTTAGACTAGCGTTGCAGAGTCGGTAAGGCAACCGCTGCCTTGTATACAAGGGAGAGGAAAGTCCGGACTCCATAGGACGGGGTGATGGCTAACGGCCATCCACGGTGACGTGAGGAATAGGGCCACAGAGACGAGCGTATTTAGTTACGGTGAAACGCGGTAACCTCCACTCGGAGCAATCCCAAATAGGCAAGCGTTGAGGCGGTCCGCTGAGCTTGCGGGTAGGGAGCTTGATTTCACTGGTAACGGTGAAACTAGATGAATGGTTGCCCCTATACGAAAGTATGGGCGACAGAATCCGGCTTAATAGCCGACTCTGCACTTTTATACTTCTACAATTTCAATGCTGTGCGTAATCTCAGCAGTTTTGCCAAGCATGATAGTGGCAGAACAGTATTTGTCATGTGAGAGTTCAACGGCCTTCTCAACGCGGCTAGGATCCAAATTTTTCCCACTCACAACAAAGGTCATGTGAATCTTTGTAAAGACTTTGGGGTCTTCCGATGCGCGTTCTGCCTCTAATTTCACCTGACAATCTTGAATATTTTGTCTAGCTCGTTTGAGAATCATCACCACGTCAAAGCAAGTGCACCCGCCAGCTCCCACTAACATCATTTCCATGGGGCGTGGGGCTAAGTTCTTGCCACCCGCTTCTGGGGCGCCGTCCATGTTGACAAGGTGTCCGCTGCTAGTTTCTGCGCTAAATGCCATTCCGTCTTTGCCTAGCCATTTGATGGTTGCTTGCATGATTTCCTTGAAAAACTCACTTAGTAAAACAGTTTAATGATAAAGATTTGCATTAGACAAATCAAAAAATATCTAATAAAAACAACAAGTTTCTTGAAAAAGTGGGGGTTTTATCTATAATTTCTGTTAATAAATCTTTTTCATTTTTTGATTTTAGCTAATTCTCGTTTGTCTCCTCCACCCTCTAAATGGTGGATTTCAGCCCAGGAACACCTTTCCTGGGCTTTTTTTTGCTACAATAGAAGGCTTTCCTAGTTTGCCCATAGGAAAGGGTTGTACCAATAAAGTATTTGAACTGCGAGCCTGCAAACATAAGCGGAGCCAAAGGAATAATAAATTTATTGTTTGTTAAGGGCTTAACAATTTAAGGTAATCATGAAAACTTTCTCAGCAAAACCGCATGAGGTGAAGCGCGAGTGGTTCGTGATTGACGCTACGGACAAAGTCCTCGGTCGTGTCGCCAGTGAAGTGGCACACCGTCTACGCGGCAAGCACAAGCCAGAATTCACCCCTCACGTTGATACAGGTGACTTTATCGTCATCATCAATGCTTCTAAGTTGCGCGTGACTGGCACTAAGGGCTTGAATAAAAAATACTACACGCACAGTGGCTATCCTGGCGGCATCTACGAAACTAATTTCGACAAGATGCAAGCTCGTTTCCCTGGTCGTGCTCTCGAGAAGGCTGTTAAGGGCATGTTGCCTAAAGGCCCACTTGGCTATGCAATGATCAAGAAATTGAAAGTTTATGCAGAAGCTGACCACCCACACGCGGCTCAACAGCCAAGCGTTCTTGAGATCTAAGGAGCCGAAATGATTGGAAACTGGAACTATGGTACTGGCCGTCGTAAGAGCTCAGTAGCCCGCGTATTCATCAAGGCTGGTAAAGGTGAAATTCTTGTAAATGGCAAGCCAATTGCCGAATATTTTGCTCGTGAAACATCACGTATGATTGTTCGTCAACCCTTAGAGTTGACCAATCATGGCACTACATTTGACATCAAAGTGAATGTCTCAGGTGGTGGTGAAACGGGTCAAGCGGGTGCGGTACGTCACGGCGTAACACGTGCTTTGATTGACTACGATGCAGCATTGAAGCCAGCGCTATCAAAAGCAGGTTTCGTGACTCGTGATGCTCGTGAAGTTGAGCGTAAAAAAGTTGGTTTGCACGGCGCGCGTCGTCGCAAACAGTTCAGCAAACGTTAATTTTTTTGCTGTTCTACAGAAAAGCCGCGCACTGCGCGGCTTTTTCTTTTCTACAATAG
>CAYVBV010000015.1:0-26958 GCA_964449745.1 uncultured Polynucleobacter sp.
GGGCGCGCCCTGTATCTTTCAAAGGAGCTCATCGACCTAAAGATGAGGCGAACTGATGGCTGGATTTTTGAACCGCTGGGCTCAGAAGAAAGCCGGCCTTGAGAATGAGGCCAAGGAAGATCAAAAAGAGCTCGAGCCTCAATTAACTAAACCAACTAAACCATCAACTGATCCTTCCAATGGCTCGGCGGGGGCGGATGAATTAGTCGATTCTCCTGAGGCACCAGTGAATGCTGAGTCAGTAAGCCCAGCCGCACCCACTTTAGAAGATGTTCTGAAGCTCACCAAAGATTCGGACTATTCTGCATTCGTTAAGCCGGGTGTGGATCCCTCTGTACAACAAGCGGCCATGCAAAAACTCTTTTCTGATCCCCATTACAACATCATGGATGGTTTGGATATTTACATTGATGACTATTCAAAGCCGGATCCAATTCCTTTGGAGATGTTGAAGAAAATGAATCAAGCAAAAATGTTGGGCTTGTTTAAAACCGCTGAAGAAAAGTTGGCAGACGAACAGGCTGAGCAAGTTGAGCGTGATGAGTATGAGCGTCGACTTAAAGCTTCGGAGAATTCAAACAATCTTGAACAAGAAGCAGAGCTTGCCAAGAGTGAAGTCAAGGATTTGACCCCTGATGAAAGCCCTAGTGATATAAATGCTGAAGATTCGGCAGAATCTAATGATTTGGACTTGAGTGAAAAGCTGTCAAATCCATTAGATGCTCCATCAATTAACTCGACCAATAAATCGGGTCAATAAACAATAAAACCTATAGGGCATTAAGCTCAGTGTTGAAGGTAGAGGATGACAAAGAAGACGCTTGTTTGTAGCTGTAATCAAACCATGCCATTGGATATTGTGCAAATTGCCAAAGGTCTTGGTGTTGAATCAAAAGATATTTCCTTAAGTCAGGCGCTGTGTCGACAAGAGGTGGGTACTTTTATTGGAGCCACTCAGGGATCTGATGAGTTGGTTTTGGCGTGTACTCAAGAAAAACGTTTGTTTGAAGAGGTGGTTGCTGAGCAAGAGAAGCCATTGGTAGCGCCTATTCAGTTTGTCAATATTCGTGAAACGGGTGGATGGTCAGCGGATGCAAAAAATGCCATGCCCAAGGTCGCGGCACTCTTGGCGAAAGCGTCCTTACCTGCCCCAGAGCCAGTGAATACAGTGAGCTATCAAAGTGGTGGGCGTGTCTTGATTATTGGCCCAGGTTCTGCTGCGATTGAATGGGCTCAGCGTCTGTCTAAGAACCTCAGTGTTGGGGTTCTTTGTACGGATGGTGGAACCTTGCCACAACTTAGAGAGTTTCCTGTCTACAGTGGCAAAGTAAAAAGTTTGAAGGGTTACTTGGGTGCCTTCTTTGTTGAGTGGGAACAAGAAAATCCGATTGATTTAGAACTTTGCACAAGATGTGGTGCGTGTGTTGATGCTTGTCCTGAGGTGGCAATTGATTTGAGCTATCAAATCGACCTAGAGAAATGCAAGAGTCATCGTGCCTGCGTCAAAGCCTGTAACACCATTGGGGCAATTAACTTCGATCGGGTTGATAAAAGCCGAACAGAGTCTTGGGACTTAATTTTTGATTTATCAAAAAATCCTATCCTAAAGATGAGCCAGCCTCCACAAGGCTACTTTGCTCCTCAAGCTGACCCTATGGATCAAGCACTTGCCGCTTCAGAGTTGATGGGCATGGTGGGTGAATTTGAAAAGCCTAAGTTTTTTGCCTACAACGAAAAAATATGTGCCCATGGCCGAAATGGCCAAGTTGGTTGCTCTGCTTGCGTCGATGTTTGTTCAACGGCTGCGATTGAATCTGACTTTAGAGACGGTAAGGGTTTTGTTAAGGTGAACCCAAATTTATGCATGGGTTGTGGTGCTTGTGCAACCGTTTGCCCATCAGGGGCTATGCGCTATAACTTCCCAAGCGTTCCTTACTTGGGGCAACAGATCAAAGTCATGGTCAAAGCCTATCAAGCAGCTGGTGCAAAAAATGCCCCAAGTTTGTTGCTTCACAGTGATACAAAAGGTCAGGAATTAATTCAGACATTGGGTCGTCTTGCATCAACTCAGGGTAAAAAAGTCAAAGGTTTGCCCTCTCATTTAATTCCCTTGGGTTTGCATCACAGTGCTTCAACAGGGGTTGATTATTGGTTAGCTTGTTTGGCGCATGGTTATGCCCAGGTAGCCATCTTGTTAAGTGGTGAAGAGGCTCCAGAGTACAGGGAGGCTTTATCCAATCAAGTGACTTTTGCGCAAACAGTTTTAGAGGGTTTGGGTTACGCAAAAGATGGCGTAGTTTTGTTGCAAACCGATGACGCAATTCAATTGGATCAGCAAGTCAATGCCTTGTCCTCAAGATCAGTGTTATGTCCAACCGCCACCTTTGCTTTTGCCACAGAAAAGCGTGAAACCTTGGAGGCAGCACTTGAGCACTTGATGCAACATGCGACTCAGAAAGTAACTGCTGAGCAACCTTTGTTGTTGTCCAAAGGGTCGCCGATTGGTGGTTTGCTTGTGAATCAAGATGCATGCACTTTGTGCATGTCTTGCGTGGGGGCTTGTCCTGAAGGGGCTTTGCGCGATAACCCTGATACTCCTCAGCTATCGATGATTGAGCGTAATTGTGTGCAATGTGGTTTGTGCGTGAAAACTTGCCCCGAAAACGCTATCACTCTAGCCCCTAGACTACAAACTTCTGAGATCAGAAAAAAGACAATGGTTTTAAATGAAACCAAGCCATTCCATTGCATTAGTTGCGGAAAACCGTTTGGCACCTTGAAGATGGTTGAGCTCATGTTGGGCAAGTTGTCCTTGCATGCTGCTTTCTCGGGGGAGGCGATGGAACGTCTAAAGATGTGTAGTGATTGTCGCGTGATCGACATGATGAATAAACCGAATGACAACGATGTGGTTTGATGAGTGATATGGATAAAAATTTAAATCAAGAGATGGCGCCATTGAGTTCAGATGGCTTGGAAGAAGACGTGGCTCGTGCGGACCTATATGGTCTATTGGCGCTCCTATTTTTTAAAGCTCCTGATGACGATTTACTTCATCGCATCGCTGCTTCAGCGGCCTATGGTTCAGGTGCTGACGCACCCGTTACTGCTGCTTTAACTCAAGCCTGGGATGGTTTAGTGCAAGTCGCTTCCTCTTCCACAGCAAAAGAATGGGCTGAAGAGTATCAGGAGCTATTTATTGGAATTGGTAAGCCTGAGATCTTTTTATATGGTTCTTATTATCAAGCTGGTTTTATGAATGAGAAACCATTGGTTCGCTTGAGAGATAGCTTGCAGGAATTGGGGCTTGAAGCAGCAGAAAATATCACTGAAAGTGAAGATCACATTGCTTCTTTATGTGAGGTAATGCGCTATTTAATTGCTGGCGATGACTTATCGATTGCTAATTTGACTCAGCAAAAAAAGTTCTTTGATGAGCATATGCGTTCTTGGGTACAAGAATTGTGCGATGCAATAGAAATTCATCCAATGGCAACCCATTACAAATCTGTTGCGGCTCTCGCTAAGGCCTTCTTTGAAGTAGAGGCCTATGCGATGGATATGGTCGAGTGATTTTTCCTTAAACGAAGGCTTTTCTTGAATGCAGAAATGAAATGTATTTATAAAAAATATGAATTTTTAATTTCAATTTATCAGGGAAATCCCTAGTCAAGTATTTGATTTGTCATGTGCAAAAAAAATCAGAAAGGTTTATAGTTAATTCATAAATGCAAGTATTACTTTTGTAATTTAGTAATGCAAAAAAGATTAATAGAAGATGGACATAGGAGATGGACATGAGTGAAAACAAACACAAAGATTCGCGCAGAAAATTCTTTGTCACAGCGGGTGTTGCTGCGGGCGCAGTAGCGGTAGTTTCTCAGACCCCTGTCGGAACTGCGATTGCAGAGCAAGCCTCTAACTTGATCGAAGACACTAAGGGTTACAAGTTGTCTGATCACGTTCGCAAATATTACAAAACTACGCTCGTTTGATTTTTCAACGAGCGTTTTTTATTTCTCTTGATTCTTAAAGGGTCTAACCATGAGTCTCATTCGTAAATCATCAAATCAAGTTGCTGCAGCCTCACGCCACTCAGTTCAAATGGTGGGAAGTTTGGCGCGCAGTCTTCAATCCGCGATTCCTATGATGGATCGCCGTACCTTCTTAAAGCGCTCAGGTGTGGGCGTGGGTGTTGGTTTGGCCGCATCACAGTTGACCTTGGTGCAAAAAGCCAAAGCAGCTGGTGGCGCTAAGCCAGACGGCAAAGGCAAGATTGAAGTTAAGCGTACTGTTTGTACACACTGTTCAGTGGGCTGCGCCATTGATGCGGTGGTTGAAAACGGCGTTTGGACTCGCCAAGAGCCTGTGTTTGATTCCCCAATTAACTTGGGTGCCCACTGTGCCAAAGGTGCTGCAATTCGTGAGCACGGTCATGGTGAGTTCCGCTTGAAATACCCAATGAAACTTGTGAATGGCAAGTACGAAAAAATTAGTTGGGATCAAGCATTGGACGAGATCACAACTAAGATGAAGAGTTTGAAGAAGACTTCTGGTCCAGACTCATTATTTTTCATTGGTTCATCAAAGTACAACAATGAGCAGGCTTATTTATTGCGTAAGTTTGTTTCTTTCTTCGGTACAAACAACACTGACCACCAAGCGCGTATTTGCCACTCTACAACTGTAGCGGGCGTTGCAAACTCTTGGGGTTATGGCGCGATGACCAATAGCTACAACGACATGCAGAACTCGAAGGCAGCGATTTACATCGGTTCAAATGCTGCTGAGGCTCACCCTGTTTCTATGTTGCATATGTTGCATGCTAAGGAATCAGGTTGCAAGATGATTGTGGTGGATCCTCGTTACACTAGAACTGCTGCTAAAGCAGATCAATACGTTCGTATCCGTTCTGGTTCAGACATTCCATTCTTGTTTGGTGTTTTGTATCACATCTTTAAAAATGGTTGGGAAGACAAGAAATACATCAATGACCGTGTCTATGGCATGGATGATGTGAAGAAAGATGTTCTTGAAAAATGGACTCCTGCAAAAGTTGAAGAGGCATGTGGTGTACCTGAGGCTCAAGTATTCCAAGTGGCCAAGACATTGCATGAGAATCGTCCGGGAACCATCGTTTGGTGTATGGGTCAAACTCAGCACACCATTGGTAATGCGATGGTACGTGCTTCTTGTATTTTGCAACTTGCCTTAGGTAACGTTGGTAAATCAGGCGGTGGTACTAATATTTTCCGTGGTCATGACAACGTTCAAGGTGCGACTGACGTAGGTCCAAATCCAGACTCATTGCCAGGCTACTACGGTTTGGCCGCCGGTTCATGGAAGCATTACGCTGGTGTTTGGGGCGTTGACTATGATTGGATTAAAGCCCAGTTTGCTCCAAATATGATGGAGAAATCAGGTACAACAGTTTCACGTTGGGTGGATGCTGTACTTGAGAAAAATGAATTGATTGACCAAGAGAACAACGTCAAAGGAGTGTTCTTCTGGGGTCATGCGCCTAACTCGCAGACACGCGGTCTTGATATGAAGAAGGCCATGGATAAATTGGACTTGCTAGTTGTGGTCGATCCATATCCAAGTGCAACAGCTGCAATGGCTGCAATGCAAGTTGAGGGTGCTCAAGTTAATAAGAACCGTGCTGTGTACTTATTGCCAGCCGCTACTCAGTTTGAAACAAGTGGCTCTGCAACAGCTTCTAACCGTTCAGTTCAATGGCGTGAAAAAGTCATCGATCCATTGTTTGAGTCAGTGCCTGACCACGTCATCATGCAAGCCATGGCTGACAAATTAGGTTTTGGTAATGAGTTGTCCAAGAACTACAAGATGTTAAAGAGCAAGTTTGCTGGCAAGGAGTGGAAAGAGCCAGAAGTTGAATCTATCTTGCGTGAAATCAACAAAGCTGTTTGGACAATTGGCTACACAGGTCACTCACCAGAGCGTTTAAAGGCTCACATGCGCATGATGCATGTCTTTGATGTGAAGACATTGAAGTCTAAGGGTGGTAAAGATCCAGTGACTGGTTACGACACTACTGGTGATTACTTTGGATTGCCTTGGCCTTGCTTTGGTACACCTGAGATGAAGCACCCTGGTACGCCAAACCTTTACGACACAAGCAAACACGTGATGGATGGCGGTGGTAACTTCCGTGCCAACTTTGGTGTTGAAAAAGATGGTAAGAATCTTTTGGCCGAGAATGGTTCGCACTCCAAGGGCGCTGACATCAAGACCGGTTACCCAGAGTTTGATCATGTCTTGTTGAAGAAGCTTGGCTGGTGGGATGATTTAACTGACGCAGAGAAGAAAGCGGCAGAGGGTAAGAACTGGAAGACTGACGTTTCTGGTGGTATCCAACGTGTGGTTATGAAAGTTCATGGTTGCCATCCGTTCGGTAATGCGAAGGCTCGTGCAGTGGTATGGAACTTCCCTGATCCAATTCCTCAGCATCGTGAACCTTTATATGGCACACGCCCTGATCTTGCAGCGAAATATCCGACCCACGATGATAAAAAGACTGCATGGCGTTTACCAATTCTTTTCAAGTCTGTGCAGCAAAAGAATATCGCTGACAAGGTTTATGAAAAGTTCCCAATTATTCTTACTTCAGGCCGTTTGGTGGAGTACGAGGGGGGTGGTGAAGAAACTCGTTCTAACCCATGGTTGGCTGAGTTACAACAAGATAACTTTGTTGAAATCAATCCAGCGGCGGCCAATAAGCGCGGTATTCGCAACGGCGAGTATGTTTGGGTTAAGTCTCCAACAGGAGCCAAGATCAAAGTGAAGGCCTTGGTCACTGAGCGAGTTGCGCCAGATACAGCATTCATACCGTTCCACTTCTCAGGATGGTGGCAAGGTAAAGATATGTTGGATGCCTATCCAAAAGGTGCTGCACCGATTATTCGTGGTGAGGCTGTTAATACTGCAACAACCTATGGTTACGACATCGTGACCATGATGCAGGAAACAAAAACAACTGTTTGTCAGATTGAGAAGTTCGCTTAATAGCGGCGGAATTTAGGAGACGATAATGGCAAGAATGAAATTTATCTGCGATTCAGAGCGCTGCATTGAGTGTAATGGTTGTGTGACAGCGTGTAAGAATGAGCATGAAGTACCTTGGGGTGTTAACCGTCGCCGTGTTGTGACGATTAATGATGGTCAGATTGGCGCTGAAAAATCAATTTCAGTGGCATGTATGCATTGTTCTGATGCTCCTTGTATGGCAGTTTGCCCAGTGGATTGCTTCTACAGAACGGATGAAGGTGTTGTGTTACATGACAAGGACATCTGTATCGGATGCGGATACTGTTCATATGCATGCCCATTCGGTGCACCACAGTTCCCAAGCTCAGGAACTTTTGGCTTGCGTGGCAAGATGGACAAGTGCACATTCTGCGCAGGTGGTCCAGAAAAGAATGGAACACAGGCTGAATTTGAAAAATATGGTCGCAACCGTCTAGCAGAAGGAAAGCTTCCAGCTTGTGCTGAGATGTGCTCTACCAAAGCATTGATCGGTGGTGATGGTGACGTTGTTGCTGACATCTTCCGCAATCGTGTGGTTAAACGTCAGTCCAATGGCAAGGCAGCTGGCGCCAACGTATTTGGTTGGGGTACAGCCTACGGTAAACCACAACAAGCGGCAGGGAAAAAATCATGATTAAAAAAATCTCATTAACCTCAGCTTTGATCGCTACGGCGTTGACTTTGGGTGCCTGCTCAGAGGTGCCTCAGGGTGTGGTGGCTGCAAAAAAAGGGGATGAAAAGTCTTCCGTTGCCGCAGACAATAAATACGTTGTACCTGGTTGGACTTCGGGCGATCAAGTGAGCTGGGAGAAGCAGCTCAAAACTCGCAGTCTTGGACAAGACGACTACGTTAAATCTAAGTAAGTCTTTAGAGTAATTTAGGAGACGGTATGAGAATTACAATAAAAAACTTACTCGCTAGCGTGGTTCTTTCTGTCACTGCATCTGTGGTGATGGCTCAAGGGGCAGCCCCTGCAGCTAAGCCACAAGTTGAGTCTGTGAATATTTTGGAAGTTAGTAAAGATGTTCAGGCTCAGCGTGAGAAAGAGCAGAATCAACCAGCCAACAATCAACCAATTTGGAAGAGTGCCAATTCTGATCAGGTGCACACAGTTAATTTCCCAAATAAGGAAATGGGTGTCTTGATTCAAAAGTCAGGTCAGCAATGGCGCTTGATTAGAAATGGTGTGATTACTGTTTGGGGTGGCTGGCTACTGGTTATCATGGCTGGCTTGATCACAACAGTGTTTGTGATCAAAGGTCAGATAAAGCTGCATGAACCTAAAACTGGCCGTTTGATGAAGCGTTTCTCCAGTCTTGAGAGATTCTCGCACTGGTTAATGGCGTTTAGCTTCTTGGCTCTAGCAATCACAGGTATCTTTATCTTGTGGGGTAAATTCTTCCTCTTGCCAATCATGGGTGGTGCTGCTTATGGCACATTCCTATTGGTCATGAAGAATATTCACAACTTCACTGGACCCTTATTCACAGCCAGCATCTTATTGTTCTTTGTTCTGTATGTGAAAGATAACATTCCAAATAAAGGCGACCTCACATGGTTGGCTTCATTCGGAGGTTTATTGTCTGGTAAGCACATCCCCTCCCACCGCTTCAATGCTGGAGAGAAAATCTGGTTCTGGGGTGGTGTCACAGTTCTAGGTCTCATTGTGTCTGGTTCGGGTTGGGTGCTAGATATGATTGTGCCTATCCCTGGTATTGAATATTGGCGAGGCACAATGCAACTTGCTAACATCATCCATGGTGTAGCTGCCATTTTGATGACAGTCATGGCAATGGGTCATATCTATGTCGGCTCCATTGGCATGGAAGGTGCACTGCAGGGCATGAAGACTGGTTACGTTGATGAGGCATGGGGCAAAGAGCATCATGAGCTTTGGTACGACGACGTGAAGTCTGGAAAAATAAAATCATAAACTGACGAGAGAGATTGAAATGAAAAAAATATCATTGCTACTTGTTACCTTGATGAGTTCTGGACTGGTTATGGCGAAGTTGCCGGCTCCAAGTTCTGAAGCCGCAGCTGCAGCTGATTTAGCGAAAGCAAAAACAGCTCACGCGGGTAAGGTAGGGGCATATAAACTTTGTTTAGCGCAAAACGATGTGGCCAACAAATACAAAAAAGCAGGTACACCATCACCGGGTGCTTGTGCCAATCCTGGCCCCTTTGTTCCGCCAGCATCCGCTAAGTAAACTTTTTTTAAATAGAATCAGTAACTAAGTTATCCTTAGTTACTGATTTTTTATTTCTAGTCAACACAATTGGTTCAACTCAGTCAAGCCACGGCCCCCCTCATTCATGAAGTTGAAATCATGGATGAGCAGGGTCGTAAAAAAAATATCCACATCCCCGGTGAACGTCCATTAACTATCTATTTGGATAAAAAAGAGTTGGTCACCCTGATGACATTAGGGGGCGCTCCCGAAGCTTTGGTGCTTGGCTATTTGCGCAATCAACGCTTAGTTCCTTCGATTGATTACATTAAAAGTATTCAGGTTGATTGGGAAACAGAGTCGGTGGCAGTGACGACGAATGGTAATACCGTAGATATTGAGGAAAAAACCAGTCGCAGAGTGGTGACCACAGGTTGTGGTCAAGGCACGATTTTTGGCGGAATCATGGATGATATTGATCAAATCCATTTGTCTGAATCTGCTCAAATTACACAGGCAGCGGTTTACCAAATTGTTGATCATATTCGTACGAAATCATCCATTTATAAACAGGCTGGATCTGTGCATGCTTGTGCAGTGTTTAAAAATAATGGAGATGAAGTTGAATTACTGCATTTTGTTGAAGATGTCGGGCGACATAATGCGGTTGATTCGATTGCTGGACTGATGTGGCTAGATAATCAGGGTGGTGAGGACTTAATTTTTTATACAACAGGACGCCTAACTTCAGAAATGGTTATTAAAGGTGCTCAAATGGGCATACCTTTCTTATTGTCACGTTCAGGTGTCACGGCCATGGGCTTAGAAATGGCTAATAAAGTGAATCTCACTTTATTTGGTCGTTGCAGTGGACAGCATTATTTGATCTATAGTGGTATGAATCGACTTGTTTTGAAGGAAAGTAATGCTCATTCAGCGTAATTTAATTTCTGGTTTGGTGTTGTCGGGTGGTCAAGGACGCCGTATGGGTGGGACTGATAAAGGTTTGCAGCCATTTAAAGGTGCGCCCATGGCAATGCACACCATCATGCGCTTGGAGCCTCAGGTTGATGTTGTAAAAATTAATGCAAACCGTAATCTGGCAGCCTACGAATCATTAGGGGTGGTGGTCTTGCCAGATAGCATTGGGGATTTTGCGGGTCCGCTAGCGGGTTTTCAGGCCGGTCTTGAGAATTGTGAACACCCTTATTTGGTCACGGTGCCATGTGACTCTCCTAGATTTCCGATGGATTTAGTTGAAAAGTTATCGGAAGCCTTGGTAATACAGGATTTAGATTTGGCCTATGCTGCCACGATAGAGGATGGGGAAGTTCGTACCCACCCAGTTTTTGCTTTGATGAAATCCTCAGTGACCGATACCTTAATTCCATTTATCACTGGTGGGGGTCGAAAAATTGATCGATGGTTTGAAAGCATGAAAACAAATTATGTTGTTTTTGATGACGTTGCTGCTTTTGCGAACATCAACACGATGGAAGAGCTAAGGGCTTTGCAAAGCTAAGCAATCATCTCAAAGCCCAAGATCTTGAAAAAGTTAATCATTCAACTGTGGCAAGCCAATCTTGCTGAGCCTGAGTTAGCGTGTACTCCCTTTCTGATGGCTTCAACTGGAGCTGCTATGAATATGGATGTGGAGATTCATGCCATTGGCGCCAGTGTTGAATTGTTTCTCAATCATCTAAAAGCGCAACCCGTCGTTAAGCCTTCAGGCCGTCCTTTATCTGAATACATTCAAGATGCGCTCCGATCGGGGGTAAAGATTTATCCCTGTAGTACAGCATTAAGAGAGAGGGGAGTGACATCCTCTGACTTGATGGAAGGGTTGTGTGATGTTATTGGGATGGTTGTCATGCTGGACCGGGCATCTCAGCCTGGTGTGACTGTTCTTACATACTAGGTAAGCCCGTCTTGAATCAAAATTCAGACTAGTTTTTAGATATGTCAAAATAGCGATTATGACTATTAAATCTGACCGCTGGATCCGCCGCATGTGCGAAGAGCACGACATGATTTCTCCATTTGAGCCTGGTCAAGTGCGCCAGTCGCCTGAAGGGCAAAAAATTGTCAGTTATGGAACTTCTAGCTACGGCTATGACATTCGTTGTGCGAATGAGTTCAAGATTTTCACCAATATCAACAGCACGATTGTGGACCCAAAGAATTTTGACGATAAATCTTTCGTTGATTTCAAGGGTGATGTGTGTATTATTCCGCCGAATTCTTTTGCCTTGGCGAGAACGGTCGAGTATTTCAAGATTCCTAGAAGTGTGTTGACCGTTTGCTTGGGTAAAAGTACTTATGCGCGTTGCGGCATCATTGTGAACGTGACGCCTTTCGAGCCAGAGTGGGAAGGTTATGTGACCCTCGAATTTTCAAATACCACGCCATTGCCTGCGAAAATTTATGCGGGCGAGGGTTGTGCTCAAGTCTTGTTCTTTGAAAGCGATGAGATTTGCGAAACTTCTTACAAAGATCGTGGTGGCAAATATCAGGGGCAGGTGGGTGTGACCCTTCCTAAGACCTGAACGATGGGATGCCCTATCTAGTAGTCATCAGACCAAAAGCACCTAAATAGGTGCTTTTTTAATTAAATTGAAGCTTTTTTAAGAACTTAGAACCATTCAACCCGTTTGCTCGATACAACAGTCATCAAAATAAATTCAGCGAAGTATCACTTTTATAGATATAGTCACGTTTTTAAGAAAATAGACCCTCAAAATGAGTAGGGTTTGCCAGGCAGGGAGTCACTATGAAATTTCGTTTTCCGGTCGTCATCATTGACGAGGATTTTCGTACTGAGAACATCTCAGGTTCGGGTGCTCGCGCCTTGGCACAGGCCATTGAAACTGAAGGCATGGAAGTGCTGGGTTTGACCAGTTATGGTGACCTCACTTCATTTGCGCAACAGGCAGCACGTGCCTCTTGTTTCATCCTTTCAATTGATGATGAAGAGTTTGGTACGGGTTCTGCTGAAGAAATTGATACAGCTCTAGAGGGTTTGCGCGCTTTTGTGATTGAAGTGCGTAAACGCAATGAAGAAATTCCGATCTTCTTGTACGGTGAAACTCGCACATCAAGACATATTCCCAATGATGTTTTAAGAGAGTTGCATGGCTTTATTCATATGAATGAAGATACGCCAGAGTTTGTGGCGCGTCACATCATTCGAGAAGCCAAAGTTTATTTAGACTCTTTGGCGCCTCCATTCTTTAAAGCATTGACTCACTATGCTTCCGATGGTTCTTATTCTTGGCACTGCCCAGGTCATTCGGGCGGTGTGGCTTTCTTGAAGAGTCCAGTTGGACAGATGTTCCATCAATTCTTTGGTGAGAACATGTTGCGTGCTGACGTTTGTAATGCGGTCGATGAATTGGGTCAATTGTTAGACCATACAGGACCAGTGGCTGCCAGTGAGCGCAATGCAGCGCGTATTTTTAATGCAGACCATTTGTTCTTTGTGACCAATGGCACATCAACTTCTAATAAGATTGTTTGGCACTCGACCGTGGCCCCTGGTGATATTGTCTTGGTCGATCGTAACTGCCATAAATCCATACTGCACGCCATCATGATGACGGGTGCTATTCCAGTGTTCTTGATGCCAACTCGCAATCACTACGGCATCATTGGGCCGATTCCTAAAGAAGAGTTTGACTGGAAAACCATTCAAAAGAAAATCCAAAATAATCCATTCATTCAAGACAAAAATGCCAAGCCACGTGTTTTGACCATCACGCAAAGTACGTACGATGGTGTTTTATATAACGTCGAGATGATTAAGGAGATGTTGGATGGCAAAGTCGATACCTTGCATTTTGATGAAGCTTGGTTGCCGCATGCCACATTCCATGATTTTTATAAAAACATGCATGCGATTGGTAAAGATCGCCCACGTTCAAAAGAGAGCATGGTGTTTTCTACTCAATCAACCCATAAGTTGTTGGCCGGTTTATCTCAGGCCTCTCAAATTTTGGTGCAAGATTCCGAGTCAAACAAATTAGACAATGACTGCTTCAACGAGTCTTATTTGATGCACACATCAACCAGCCCTCAGTACGCCATTATTGCCTCATGTGATGTGGCTGCGGCCATGATGGAGCCGCCTGGCGGCACCGCATTGGTTCATGAATCGATTGCTGAGTCGCTTGATTTCCGTCGTGCAATGCGCAAGGTGGATGAAGAATTTGGCGCTGATTGGTGGTTCAAGGTTTGGGGTCCAGATTATCTTGCCGAAGAGGGTGTGGGTGAGAGAGATGATTGGGTGCTTAGACGTAATGAGCGTTGGCATGATTTCGGCAATCTGGCCGATGGTTTCAATATGCTCGATCCAATCAAAGCCACTGTCATTACTCCTGGCTTAGAGATGGATGGCAGCTTTGCTGATACAGGTATTCCTGCCAGTATTGTGACGAAGTATTTGGCTGAGCATGGCGTGATTGTGGAGAAAACAGGTTTGTATTCTTTCTTCATCATGTTCACCATCGGTATTACCAAGGGTCGTTGGAATACCATGGTGACGACCTTGCAACAATTTAAAGATGATTACGACAAAAACCAACCCCTATGGCGTGTTCTGCCAGAGTTTGTCACCAAGTACCCTCGTTATGAGCGCATTGGCTTAAGAGATTTGTGTCAGCAGATTCACCAGGTATACAAAAAGTTTGACGTGGCTCGCATGACCACAGAAATGTATTTGTCCGACATGGTGCCTGCGATGAAGCCCTCTGATGCTTGGGCTAAGATGGCTCACCGTGACATTGAGCGCGTCAAGATTGATGACCTAGAGGGGCGCGTAACAGCCATGTTAGTAACGCCTTATCCTCCCGGCATTCCTCTTTTAATTCCGGGTGAGTGTTTCAATAAGCGCATCGTGGATTATTTACGCTTTACTCGCGACTTCAATGAGCAATTCCCGGGCTTTGAGACCGATGTGCATGGTTTGGTCAAGGGTGACCTCAACGGTCGCAAAGAGTACTACGTGGATTGCGTCAAAGAATAATCACACATTGACTCTAAAACTAAAAAGGCTCACCAAGGTGAGCCTTTTAACTTCTTCAGCAAAGCACTTCTGTCAGCTGGTGCTTTGCTAGCGATTACTTCATGTTTTTACGGTAGTTGGCAATCGCTTTTCTGACTTGTTCGGGGGCTGTGCCACCGGTGTGATTGCGACTATTGACTGAGCCCTCAAGCGTTAAGAAGCCAAAGACATCTTCACCAATCAAGTTGGCTTGATTGCCTAAGTCGCAGGCTGCTTGCAAATCTGCCAAAGATAAATCAGCCAAGTCACAGCCTTGATTGGCACATGCTTTGACGGCGTGAGCGACAGCTTCGTGAGCATCACGGAAAGGTAAACCTTTCTTCACCAAATAGTCTGCTAAGTCGGTGGCTGTTGCAAAACCCTGCAAGGCAGCCGCACGCATTACTTCTGCTTTGACCTGAATGTGAGGCACCATGTCCGCAAAGATTTTTAAGGTGTCGCGCAAAGTATCTGCTGAATCAAACAAGGGCTCTTTATCTTCTTGATTGTCCTTGTTGTAAGCCAAAGGCTGACCTTTCATGAGGGTCAGTAAAGCAATCAAATTGCCATTCACGCGACCTGTCTTGCCACGCGCCAATTCAGGTACGTCTGGATTTTTCTTTTGCGGCATGATGGAGCTACCGGTGCAGAAGCGGTCAGGCAAGTCAATAAATCCAACTCGTGGGCTCATCCAAAGAATGAGTTCTTCGGACAAACGAGAAATGTGCGTCATGATTAAAGAGGCGGTGGCGCAAAACTCAATCGCAAAATCACGATCAGAAACTGCGTCCAATGAGTTTTGGCATACACCTTCAAATCCCAAAGTTTTTGCAACACGCTCACGATCAATTGGGTAGCTTGTACCAGCCAAAGCTGCTGCACCCAAAGGTAAATGGTTGACACGTTTGCGACAGTCAGCCAAGCGTTCGGCATCGCGCGCAAACATCTCTGCATAGGCCATCACATGATGACCAAAAGTAATGGGTTGAGCCACTTGAAGGTGGGTAAAGCCTGGCATGATGGTGTCAGCATGTTTTTCAGCAAGACCCAAAAAGCCTGTGCGCAGATGGCTTAATTCACTCTGAATTTCATCAATTGCACCGCGTAACCACAAGCGAATATCGGTTGCTACCTGGTCATTGCGTGAACGCCCTGTGTGCAAACGCTTGCCAGCATCACCCACCAATTGGGTTAGACGAGCTTCAATGTTGAGGTGCACATCCTCTAGTGCAAGCTCCCAAGTAAAAGTGCCTGCCTCAATTTCTGAGCGAATCTGGGCCATGCCTTTTTGAATCTGAGATAAATCATCTGCACTGATGATTTTCTGTGCAGCAAGCATCTCGGCGTGCGCCAAAGAGCCTTGGATATCAACCAAAGCCATGCGTTTGTCAAAATCAACAGAGGCGGTATATCGTTGCACGAGTTCCGCCACAGGCTCAGCAAAACGAGCCGACCAAGCTTGGTCTTTGTTGTCTAAAGAATTCTTGTTTTTGTCTAAATCTGCCATAAACACAAGTATATTGCCTCAAAGGCTTTATTCTTATGGTTATGACACAAATTTCTTATCCTAAAAAACTTGTAATTGCCTCCCGTGAGAGCCGTTTGGCCCTTTGGCAGGCTGAATATGTCCGTGATTGCTTGAAAAAGCTCTACCCTGACTGCGATGTCAGTATCTTGGGTATGACCACTCGGGGAGACCAAATTTTGGACCGTACCCTCTCTAAAGTCGGCGGAAAAGGTCTTTTTGTCAAAGAGTTGGAAGTGGCTCTAGAAGAGGGGCGCGCTGATTTAGCGGTGCACTCCCTCAAGGATGTCCCCATGCAGTTGCCAGAGGGATTTGAGCTAGCTTGCATCATGGAGCGTGAGGACGCCAGGGATGCTTTTGTATCTAATGATTATGGTTCTTTGGCTGATTTACCGGCAGGGGCTGTGGTGGGAACTGCCAGTCTGAGAAGAGAGGCGTCGCTGAGGTCAAGATACCCCCATTTGGTCATTCAGCCTTTGAGGGGTAATTTAGATACCCGTTTGGGTAAGTTAGATCAAGGTGAGTATGCGGCCATTATTTTGGCTGCAGCAGGCCTTAAGCGTTTAGGGATGGCAAACCGAATAAAAAGCTTATTGGCAGCGGAAGATAGTTTGCCGGCGGCAGGTCAGGGTGCTCTAGGTATTGAGATACGTGCAGGCCGACCTGACATCATGGCTTGTTTATCTCCCCTGAATCATGCCCCCTCTGCAATGGCTGTGAGTGCAGAAAGAGCCGTGTCGCGTGCATTGGGTGGTTCTTGCGATGTCCCTTTGGCTGCTTTTGCGACTTGGGGTAATTCCAATGAGCTGTACCTCAGGGCATTTGTGGCGAGCACAGATGGTCAAAAAGTTTGTCGAGCTGAAAAAACGCTTGTTGTTGCTAGCGTGGGAGAGGCTGATGCAATGGGCTTAGGGGTGGCCGATGAACTGATTGCTCAGGGAGCTCAGGATCTTTTGCCACCTAGGTGAGACCCTCTTCAGTCATGGCGCATATTGTTTTAACTCGACCCACTGGGCAATCCATGCGATTGGCGGAGATGCTGAATCAGCATTTGCCAGAGTTAAAACAAATTCAATTGCCTTTACTATCGATTGTTCCCAATGAGGACCCCAAGGACGCCAAACGATTAAAGGATTTATTGCCTCAAATTGATTTGGCGATTTTTGTCAGTCCCAATGCTGTTGAGTGCACCATGCGCATGCTAAAAACTGAATGGCCCAAGGAATTGGCCATTGGTGTTGTGGGGGGTGGCAGCTTATTAGCCCTCAAGAACCATGGAATTACAGTTGATGCAGGTTATCAAATTCATGCGCCAAGCAATGCCGCAGAATGGGATTCGGAGGGCTTGTGGAAGGTTCTCAACCAATCAAAGCCTTTGGATTTTTGGAAAAATAGAAAAGTACTTTTTTTAAAGGGTTTGGGTGGACGAGCTTGGTTGAGTGAGCAGATGTTGATGCAAGGTGCTGATATTTACCCTGTTGAGACTTATCGAAGAGTTCCATTAGAAAGCAACTCAACCCTGTGGCAGGCCTTGGAGCAAACTCCAGCATCCGAGTCACTGTGCATATTGACTTCATCGGAGGCAGTTCAATATTTTTCTAAAGCCTTAGAGGCTCATACACCTTGGGGGCTGGATTGGAAAACTAAAGCCACGTTGTTGTGTTCTCACCCTAGAATTTTAGATGCTGCCCGTCAATTGGGATTTAAACAAGTCAATGCTTGCATGGCTGGCGATGAGCATTTGATGATTGAAATTGAGCGCTGGTGGAATCGGTTACAGTGATTGAAAGTAGAATCTAAAAAGTTTTGATAAGACAACCCAATAAGTGATTAAAAAATCTCAAAAGCTAAGAGACCATGAGGAATAGGCATGACTGAACCAGCAAATCAAAACAAGCCAGCTGAAAAAGGATCAGCAGAATCTACTCATGGTTTAAGTGCCAAGCAAATTCAATCTGAGGCTCTGGGGAAGGGTCTATGGAAAGCTTTATGGATTGCAATGGCCATTTGTATTTTATGGCTTGGGTTTGAGGGGGGTATCCGTCTTTATCATCGCCCCGCTAAGTTAGATGCCCGAGTGGCTGAACTTGAAACTCAGTTGGCTAAAGTCATTCAGCATGAGGCTGAAATCAATTTGGCTTTGAAGAGTTCATTGGAAAATCAAAAGAATTTGGCGCCAGTTGCCAGCAAGATTGATTTCATGATGAATCAGGTCAGTCAATTGCCCATGTTGGCTGGGCCTGTTTCCGTAACATCTTCTAATCAAGGTGTTCCCTTGAATCAATCTTGGAGTGAAAAAATATTTAAGGCCATTCAGAGCTTAGGTGATCAATTGGTGCGTATTCAAGTGGTGGGTGACGTCAAGGATGTGGCCCTTACTCCTGCGGCCCAAGATTTGGTTCGCCAGCAAATGCGCCTTCACTTGCTGGGTGCTCGACTTGCTTGGTTGTCGCAAATGCCTCAACTGACCCAAGAAGACTTAAGTCAAGCTGAGAAGTTGCTGGTCAAGCATTTTCAGGCTGAAGCCAAGAGTGTGGTTGAGATGCAAAAAAACTTAAGTGATTTGCGTGCTGAAATCACCAAATTGCAACCCATGAAAAAAGGTCAGTGATCATGCGCGGTGCATTGTGGTTAGCCTTCTTGTTTGCCCTCGCGGTGGCCATTGCTTTATTTGCAAGTGGCAATGGAGGGCACATCACTATTTATTTCCCACCCTATCGTTTAGACACCAGCTTGAATTTTTTTGTCTTAACAGTGCTCACTGTTTTTGTGGTGAGTTTGTTGGCCTGGCGAACTTTTGCCGCCATCTTGGATTTACCGAAGCAAGCGGCAATTTATCGCCGTAAACAGCGCGAAAGTCGTGCCATTTCTTTGTTGTCTGAAGCGATTGAAGATATTTTTGCGGGACGTTTTTCAAAAGCATTGAAGGCTGCTGAGGCTGCTAGTGCTAATTCTAGTTTGGCAGAAACAGCAGCTTTGCTGGCTGCTAGATCTGCACACCGCTTGAACCGTTATGACTTGCGTGACCAATGGTTAGCAAAAATTCGTTCTGCAGATAAGCAGCAAGCCAGATTAGTGGCAATGGCTGATATGCAGATGGATTCAAATGATGCACAGGGAGCCTTGAACACCATTGAACAATTACAAAAGGGCGGAGCCCGTCAATTGTTTGTTCAAAGAATTGCTCTGAAAGCCAATCAACAGCTCAAGCGTTGGGATGAAGTATTGCGCTTAACGCATAGTTTGAGTAAGCGTGATGCAATTCATCCAGTTGTTGCACAGAAAACTGTTCAGGAAGCTGTTGCTAAGCTGGTTCAAGAAAAATCAACTGATCAAGAAGCTCTATTGGCCATCTGGAAAAGTTTGCCCAAGTCAGATCGCAAAGCCTCTAGAGTAGCTTTGGTGATGGCTAAGGGTTTGGTGGCTGTTGGGCAATTTGATTTGGCCAGAGGTTTTATCGAAGAATCTTTGAATGAGCAATGGGATGAGGCCTTGGTATTCATTTACCCAGAATGCCTACCAGCAGGTTCTACCACATTGGTTCTGGCTCAAAAGTTGGAAGCCTGGATGATCAAATATCCGAGTGAGCCTGCGCTCAGTTTGGCTTTGGCAAAAGTTTGCTTGGCTCAGAAATTATGGGGTAAGGCCAAATCAAGTCTTCAAGGCGTGATTCGTGATCCTAAGACAAAACCTCACATGAAGGCCAATGCTCATATGACCATGGCTCAATTGCATGAAGAGCTTGAGGAATCGGCTGAGGCATCTGAGCACTACAAACTGGCAGCACAAATATTTGCCACCTGTTGATAAAAAATCAATTATTTATTTGAGCCAGCGCAATAGTCGCTCAGTTGTTTTGTTATAGGGTGGGTGTGCTAGGGCTGTTCCCATCCAGGCCCTGATTCCTAGAAAGCCTCTGGCCTGGAATACAGGTTTGTGATGGCTGAATGTATCAAAGCCTGCTTTGCCATGATATGCCCCCATTCCGCTTGGACCAATTCCGCCAAAAGGTAACTCTTCAACACTTGCCTGAAGTAAAGTGTCATTCACTCCAACACTACCTGCATGAGTTTGGGATAAAACTTGTCTGAGAGCTTTTTTGTCTTTACCAAACCAATACAAAGCCAATGGTCGATCTTTGCTATTAATGAATTCAATCGCATCGTCTGTTGACTGAATTCCGATGATGGGCAAGATTGGACCAAAAATTTCTTCTTGCATGACTTGGCAATTGGGCGAGACTTTTGTCAACATCACGGGGGCGAATGCAAGATGGCTCAAGTCGCTTGAATCCTTTAATAAAGGGGTAACTTCAGCACCCTTACTTTGAGCATCAGCAAGTAATGCACGCCAACGATGCAGTTGTTTTTCATCAATTGGATGAGTTAATTCTTCAGGATTACTGAACAATAGTTGAGCCGCTTCATGTAGGGCTTGTTGGAAGTCAGCCTTAAGTTCATTTTTAATTAAAACGTAATCTGGTGCGATGCAAGTCTGCCCCCCATTTAAGAGCTTGCCGTAAACAATTCGTTTGGCAGCATCGAATAAATTGGCATCGTTATGAATCACCGCAGGAGATTTTCCTCCCAGTTCAAGTGTCAGAGGCGTTAAATGATCAGCCGCTGCACGCATCACTTGTTTGCCTGTGGCTGATGAGCCAGTAAAAAGAAGGTGGTCAAACGGAAGTGATGCAAAATCTTTGGCGACATTCTCGTCACCGGTGGTCACGGAAAATTCTAGGGGATGAAAGAATTCACCAATCAATGTGGCTAAATATCCTGAGGTTCTTGCAGATCGTTCAGATGGCTTCAGCCACACACGATTGCCTGCTGCCAAAGCAGCAATTGCTGGAACCAATGCTAACTGAATGGGGTAATTCCAAGCACTCATGATGCCAACCACCCCTTTGGGTTGCGCTTGTATCCATGCTTTCGATGGCTTAAGGTGCAATGGTAAAGAAACATCTTGAGCCTTCATCCAAGACTTCAAGTGTTTGATGGCATACCTTGCTGATTGGCGAACCATGTTTAATTCGGTCAAGCGAGTTTCCACGGAGTGGCGATTACCAAAATCTGCATGAACCACTTTGCAAAGATTTTCTTCGTACTGGTCAATCATTTTGACCACACGTTCGATGCGTTCTTTGCGCTCAGCAAAACTGGGTGAGCAGTCATGTAAAAACGCTTTTTTTAAATCTTCAAGGTGCAGGGTCAGTGAGTTCATAAGAATGCTATTAATGGATGCCTGCGAGTATAGGGTGAATTGTTATGATTAAGTATCAGGGATTTGACTAATTTTTGAACAATTTTTACTTGGGCTGCATCAAATTCATGACCCTATTAAGATGATGACTATGAATTCAAATAAGCTTGAGCAAGCCACTTTAGGTGGTGGATGTTTTTGGTGCCTAGAGGCTGTTTATCAGCAAGTTAAGGGCGTTGTTCATGTTGAATCGGGTTATGCAGGTGGGCACACTCTAAATCCTGACTATGAATCAGTTTGCGAGGGGAAAACCGGGCATGCTGAAGTGGTCAGATTAGACTTTGACCCAACAGTGATTGATTACATCACGATACTAAAAATATTTTTTGCCATTCATGATCCAACGACTCTCAATCGCCAGGGGCATGATCTTGGAACGCAATATCGCTCGGTGATTTACACCCACAACAGTCAACAAAGGGATATTGCTAAAGCAATGATTGCCGATTTGACACGTGAAAATCTTTTTCAAGATCCCATTGTGACTGAGGTGACAGATTTGCCAGCGTATTACCCAGCTGAAGACTATCATCAGAATTACTTTAAGCAGCATCCTGAGCAGGGGTATTGTGCTTTTGTGGTGGGACCTAAAGTCTCAAAATTTAGAGCGCAATTTAAAGAACTTTTGATTTAAATCAAGCAAAGTGTTTTAAGGCGCTAAACGCTCAATTTTCCAGTGGGCTTGAGCCAAGGTGTAGCGAATTCTGTCGTGTAAACGAGAGGGGCGCCCTTGCCAAAATTCAATCGCCTCAGGCTTGACTCTAAAGCCTCCCCAGTGGGGCGGGCGAGGTGGGTTAAGGGCAAATTTGAGGGCATATTCAGCTGCGTTAGTGATTAAAACGCTGCGCCCGGAAATGACCTGACTTTGCGGTGATGCCCAAGCGCCAATTCTGGAATCCAGAGGTCTTGAGTGAAAGTATGCGTCGCTTTCTTGATCGGATACTTTCTCGATTGGACCCTCAATGCGAATTTGTCGCTCTAGCTCAGGCCAAAAGAATAAAAGGGCGGCGTGGGGATTGGCTTGTAAAGCTTGACCTTTGCGGCTGTTGTAATTGGTGAAAAAAACAAAGCCATCAGGACTGACTTCTTTGATGAGAACGACACGAGCACTCGGTTTGCCATTTTCATCAACCGATGCTACTGTCATAGCATTGGGTTCAGGTAATTCTGCATGCTGTGCTTGTTCAAACCAAATCTTAAATTGATCAATTGGATTGGGTTGGACATCCTCTTCGGAGAGGCTGCCTTTCATATAGGATTTTCTGAGGTCTGCTAGCTTGGTCATGGTCTAAGTATATATAGTCTTTTGGACCTGTGTTGAACCCAAAACAACCTGGTTTCGTGAAAAGGAAAGTTGATGTCAGTGGATGTGCAAAAAGAGATGAGTCCTTCTAGAAGTTTGGTGATGAATTTGCGTCAACAAATGATGCAAAGAATCCCATTCTCTGAGATGCAGGAGGAGCATGTTGATTTTTTTATCAAATCAGCAAAAGAATTTTATTTTGGTCCAGAAGAAGTCATCTTGGATCCGACTCGAGGCCCTGTTACCCAGCTGTTCTTTATTCGTCAGGGCAGTGTGATTTCAAGAAGTGGCTTGGCCAATGAGGCTGGTGGCGCACATGAGATTGAGGCTGGAGATTTGTTTCCTGTAAGTGCCGCCGTTGCTGGTAGAGCAGTGACAGCAACCTATACCGCCTTTAGTGATTGCTTTTGTTTAGGTATTTCAACAGATGTCATGAAGCAATTGGCGAGCTTATCGACTCCATTTGCAGATTATCTTAACCAGAGAATCTTAAAGTTTTTGGAGCAATCTCGTCAGGTCTTGCAAAGAACCTATGCATCTCAGGTTTTTTCTGAGCAGTCTTTAGAAACTCCGCTGGGCTTATTGCCTCGCAAGAAACCCTTGTTTGTTTCACCAGACACAACACTTGAGGTGGCGCTTCAAAAGATGCATGAGCGCCGTGTGGGATCAATTTTGATTCGCGATGAACAAAAAGGTCTGTTAGGAATTCTGACTCGTTACGATATTTTGGGGCGAGTCACCATTCCTCAGGTGCCGATGTCAACGCCCATTGAGCAAGTCATGACCCAAAATGTCTTTTCCTTATCAGTTCATCATTCGGGCCAAGATGCTGCTTTGATGATGTCAAAACATGGCATCAGACATGTGCCAATTGTTGATGGAAGTGACATTGTCAATATTATTTCTGAGCGAGACCTTTTTGCAACGCAAAGACTTTCTCTAAAAAATATCAGTACGTCTATTCGAACTGCTCCAGAATTATCTGACTTAGTGGTTTGTGCCAAAGATATTCGTAAATTTGCAAAAAATCTCATTAGTCAAGGCGTGCAATCTAGACAGTTAACCGGTCTCATCAGTTATCTGAATGACTTGGTTTGTGAAAAATTGATTGATTTTTCTGCCCAAAAACATGACATAGATATGAAAAGCTTCGCATGGATTGCTCTAGGGTCTGAAGGACGATCTGAGCAAACCATTGCGACCGATCAAGACAATGCTCTTGTGTATGCTGGCCCACCTGATAAGGATGTCCAAGCCAAATTTTTGACTTTTGCAAAAGAAGTCAATCTTGGATTGGATGCTTGTGGTTATCCATTGTGTAAAGGTAATGTCATGGCCAGTAATCCTGATATTTGCCTGAGTGAATCTCAATGGGTCACCAAATTTGATCATTGGATTTATCGGGGATCCCCAGAAGATTTGTTGAATGCAAGTATTTATTTTGATTTCCGATTCGTTGCCGGTAATCCTGATTTGCTGGTTCGCATGAAGCAAGTGATTCTTAAAAATATTCCTGGCATGGAACGTTTTATGAAGCAAATTGCTGCCAACTCTTTGCGCATGAAGGTACCTATCAGCTGGCACGGCGGCATTGACACTACCAAGTTAGATGGTAAGGAATGCATTGATTTAAAAATCAATGGCACTGCAATTTTTGTGGATACTGCACGGGTCTATTCCTTAGATCATGCCATTGAGGTAACCAATACTCGCGAACGTTTGATTGCAGTGGGTAAAGCTTTGAAGGTTTCTGAAAACATTTACATGGGCTGGGTCACTGCATTTGAATATTTGCAAATGTTGCGCCTCTCAGTTCAGATGAATGGTCAATCCATTGGCGGTAATTTCAATGCCGTCGAATTAAGTACTTTGAATGAAATTGATCGAAAAATTCTAAAAGAATCACTTCGCATCGCTAGATCATTTCAGAATCGTTTAGAAACAGATTACGGGCAACGCTGATGTTTTCTTTAAGTCATCTCTTCAAGAAGCAGGCGGTGGATTCAAATCGTTGGATCGTTTTGGATGTTGAAACAACGGGGCTAGATACTCGTAAAGCCCAACTTTTAGAAATTGCCGCGGTCAGTTTGCATTTGGACCCTGTCACGCAACAATTAAAAATTGATGTGGCTGACAGTTTTGAGGCTGTACTGAAACAAGACATTGTTTTGGATAAGGAAAATATTCTTTTGCATGGTATCGGAGTGGGGGCTCAAAAAGCGGGTGAAGATCCTGCCAAAGTATTAAAAGCCTTTGAACAATGGATTGGTACGTCCCCTCTTTTTGGTTTTCATGTCATTTTTGATGAGGCCATGATTCAAAAGACCTTTAGGCAGTTTTTGGGTCGAACTTTGACCAATCTTTGGATTGATATTGAGCCTTTGGTTTCAAGAACCTATCCCCAAATCAAGTATCGCTATATGGACGACTGGATGCGTCATATGGGAATTGAGTGTGCAGTGCGTCATCAGGCGGCTGCCGACACCTACGCTACAGCCGAAATCTTGATGCAAATTTGGCCTCAGTTACGGCGTTCAGCCCCAGGGGTGCAAGAGGTTCATGACTTGGCGAAAAGGGTCGCTAAGCTCCCAAGGCACTGATTAAAAGCACATTTAAAAGGGTTTACTACCTCATCTTTTATTGTAAGTTTCGCGTAGGATTTATGAGTCCTAACCCTATGTTTTTTATGAATAAAAAGATAGGGTAATTCCTAGCTACTGCTCCTTTGTAATTCCTAGGATACTCCTGTGCAGTGATGGGCTATTGGTATCTTTAATGGCTCATTGCACATGGTTCCAGGGAAACCTGGGTTTGATGTAACAACGAAGGGTAACCTTCTGGAGGGGGAACATGGCGCAAAACCATTCTCATGACGCTCATGGCTATTGGAAAGCCACATTGGGCTTATTGACCAAGATCCTGATTGTTTGGTTCTTGGTTTCTTTCGGTGCTGGCATTTTGTTTGCCGACGCACTTAATTCAATCAAGCTAGGTGGTTATCCACTTGGATTTTGGTTCGCTCAGCAAGGCTCCATTTATATCTTTATCGCCTTAATTTGGTGGTACAAGGCTGCAATGGGCAAGATCGACCAAGAGTTTGATGTTCACGAAGACTAATAAGGGAGATTAATATGGATTTACAAACAACCATCTACCTTGTTGTTGGTCTCAGCTTTGCACTTTATATCGGTATTGCTTTCTGGGCGCGCGCAGGTTCGACCAGTGAGTTCTATGCCGCTGGTGGTCAAGTTGGTCCAGTGACAAACGGTATGGCGACGGCTGCGGACTGGATGTCAGCTGCGTCATTTATTTCAATGGCAGGTCTTATCTCCAATATGGGTTACGGCGGTGGTCTATTCCTTATGGGTTGGACTGGCGGTTACGTATTATTGGCGATGCTACTTGCTCCATATCTACGTAAATTTGGTAAGTTCACAGTGCCACAATTTATTGGCGATCGCTTTTATTCAAAAGGCGCGTCAACAGTTGCGGTTCTTTGCTTGCTAACAGCTTCATTGACATACATCATCGGTCAAATGACTGGTGTGGGCGTGGCTTTCTCACGTTTCTTGGGTGTATCAAGTGAAACTGGTATTTATGTTGGTATGGGTATCGTGTTCGTATACGCCGTGTTCGGTGGTATGAAAGGTATTACATACACACAAGTTGCTCAATACATCGTTCTAATTTTGGCTTACATCGTTCCAGCATTGTTTATTTCATTGTCATTGACTGGTAACGTAATTCCTCAATTAGGTTTGGGTTCAAACTTGGTTGGTAGTGATGTTTCATTGCTACAACGCTTAAATGACGTGGTAAGAGACTTAGGTTTCAACGAGTACTTAACATCAACACCTGGTAGCAAACTGAATATGTTTGTTTACACAATGTCATTGATGATTGGTACAGCTGGTTTACCACACGTTATTATGCGATTCTTCACAGTGCCATCTGTTGCTGCAGCTCGTTCTTCAGCCGGTTGGGCATTGGTGTTTATTGCGTTGCTATACACAACAGCTCCTGCTGTTGCTGCAATGGCCAAGTACAACCTTCACGCTACTGTTAACTCAGCAGTTGCAACAAACGGTGACTTGTATGCAAAAGAGTCAAGCCTTGAAGCTGAAAAGCGTCCTGACTGGATGAAGCGTTGGGAAGCAACTGGTTTGTTGAAGTTTGCTGATAAAAATGGCGACGGTCGTATTCAGTACTACAACGACAAAACTAAGAATCAAGCCGTTATCGATAAAGCTAATGCTGCTGGTTGGAAAGGCAATGAGTTGACAGTGAACGCTGACATTATCGTGTTGGCTAACCCTGAAATCGCATTGTTGCCTAACTGGGTGATTGCGTTGGTTGCTGCCGGTGGTTTGGCTGCTGCTCTTTCAACAGCTGCTGGTTTGTTGATGGCGATTTCTGCTGCTGTGTCTCATGACTTGGCGAAGAACGTGATCAATCCAGACCTCAGTGAGAAGGGTGAGTTGTTGACAGGTAAGATCTCAATGGCAGTTGCTATTGTTGTAGCTGGTTATTTGGGCTTGAATCCTCCAGGATTCGCCGCGGGTACTGTGGCTTTGGCCTTCGGTATTGCAGCTAGCTCATTGTTCCCAGCGA
>CAYVBV010000016.1:0-14636 GCA_964449745.1 uncultured Polynucleobacter sp.
GAACAACACTTGACTAGGTTGCATTTAAGAAGCGTTTGCTTAGAGCAAATGCTTGACGCCTTCTTGCTCTTCAGTCAATTCATTCAAAGTAAAGTTCATGCGCTCACGTGAGAACGCATCGATTTCTAGACCTTGAACAATCTTGTACTCGCCGTTTTCGCAAGTCACAGGGAAACCATACATCACTTCTTTTGGAATGTCGTATGAACCGTCTGATGGGATGCCCATCGTGACCCACTTGCCATTGGTGCCACAGTGCCAATCATGAATGTGATCGATTGCAGCATTAGCAGCAGAAGCGGCTGAAGACAAACCACGCGCATCAATAATCGCAGCACCACGCTTACCAACTGTTGGCAAGAATGTGTTCTTGTTCCACTCTTCGTCATTGATCATTTGCTTAACTGATTGACCGCCGATGGTTGCGAAACGATAGTCAGGGTACATCGTTGGGCTGTGGTTACCCCACACAATCAATTTCTCGATATCAGCCACTGCTTTACCAGTCTTAGACGCTAATTGTGACAAAGCACGGTTGTGGTCCAAACGTAACATCGCTGTGAAGTTCTTAGCTGGTAGATCTGGAGCAGATTTCATGGCGATGTAAGCATTGGTATTCGCTGGGTTACCAACAACCAATGTCTTCACTGTGCGCTTGGCCACAGCATTCAAAGCTTTACCTTGTGCTGTGAAAATTTGAGCATTGGCTGACAATAGATCTTTACGTTCCATGCCAGGACCACGAGGACGTGCACCGACTAGAACTGCGTAATCAATATCTTTAAACGCGGTCATAGGATCGCTGTGAGCAGTCATGCCAGCCAATAATGGGAATGCGCAGTCGTCGATTTCCATCATCACACCAGTCAAAGCTTTTTGAGCTTTTTCATCAGGAATTTCTAACAATTGCAAAATCACTGGTTGATCTTTACCCAACATGTCGCCATTGGCGATGCGGAATAGTAGTGAATAACCGATTTGACCGGCTGCGCCTGTAACGGCGACACGCAATGGGGCTTTTGCCATGTGTTTGCTCCGAACTTTAAGTAAATGAAAAAAAGGTATCTTGCGCCACTCTCCTGACGCAAATCCTACAAAGTTTAGGTCTTAGGGGCTATTTCTGTCAAATAGTCTTATATAAGACATAAGTCTATAGACTAAAACCCCCTCCATGTGATGAAATAACGCCCATGACAGAAACAATTGCGACTTTTAGCCCGCTGTACCAGCAAATCAAAGCTTTGATTTTGGGAAGCCTTCAAGCAGGTGAGTGGAAGCCTGGGGAGGCGATTCCTAGCGAAAATGATTTGGCCAGTCGTTTTAAGGTCAGCCAGGGTACTGTGCGCAAGGCGATTGATGAATTGGCCAGCGAAAATCTATTGGTCAGAAGGCAGGGTAAGGGTACTTTTGTGGCCACCCACCATGAAGATCGAGTTCATTTCCGTTTTCTTCGCTTGGTTCCCGATGCCGGTGAGCCTCATTACCCCAAAAGCACCATTTTGGATTGCAAAAGGCTCAGAGCCCCTGCAGAAATCGCCCGCTTATTGGACTTAAAACCCGGTGATGCAGTGGTTCAGATTGAGCGTATTTTGTATTTTTCAGGCGAAGCCACGGTGTATGAAGAAATTTGGTTGCCTGGAACGACCTTCAAAGGTTTGAGTGTGGAGCGTTTGGTGGATTGGCGAGGCCCCATGTATGCCCTGTTTGAGACCGAGTTTGCCACCCACATGGTGCGTGCCACAGAGCGCTTGAGAGCGGTGGCTGCTGATGAGGTATCAGCCAAGCACTTGGGTGTATCTCAAAACACACCATTATTGGCGGTAGAACGTGTTTCTTTCACCTACGGAGAACGTCCGGTTGAGGTCCGAAAGGCGGTTTATTTGACCTCAAGCCATCATTATTTAAATGAATTAAATTAATGAGTTGAATAGATTCAGTGGTTTATGAAATTTATTAGAACTTTTTTTTGAAAAGTCAGACTTACGAAAGTTAATTAAGCGATAAAATCAGAAGTTTTGCAGTACAGCAAAAATTGAGAGAGGTCATAAATGCCAGAATTTAGAAATATTCATGTTTTTGATTTGATGAAATACCGTTTGCCTTGGGCCGGTAAGGTGTCCATCTTGCACCGTGTGAGTGGATTATTGATGTTCATCTTGATTCCATTTGTGCTGTATTTGTTGGACAAGAGCATCACTTCAGAGATCAGCTTTGAAACTTTCAAATCGGTGATGGCTCACCCAATCATCAAACTCATCGTTTTGGCTTTGATTTGGTCTTATTTGCATCATTTCTGTGCAGGCATTCGCTTCTTGATGCTTGATCTTCACAAAGGTATTGATAAGTACTCAGCCGCTAAGTCAGCAGTGAGTGTTTTGATTGTGAGTTTGAGTTTGACAGCGGTTTGTGCTGCCAAGCTATTTGGTTTGTTTTAAGGAATCGACATGGCTAATAACAATATCGGACCTAAACGCATCGTTGTCGGTGCTCATTACGGCCTTAAAGATTGGTTGTTGCAACGTGTGACTGCCGTCATTTTGATTATTTTCACTTTGATTTTGTTGGTGTCATTCTTGTTGGGTGATGCCACTTATGAAGCTTGGTCTGGTTTATTTGCGAACCAAATCATGAAGCTCATCACTTTGCTGGCCATCATGAGTTTGTTGTATCACGCATGGATTGGCGTAAGGGATATTTGGATGGACTACATCAAACCCGTGGGCATTCGTTTGACATTGCACGTATTAACCGCGTTGTGGCTGATTGCTTGTTTGGGCTACACCGCACAAATCCTTTGGAGGGTGTAACGCATGGCTGCCATCAAGACAGCATTACCAACACGTCGTTTTGACGTTGTGATCGTCGGTGCCGGTGGTGCCGGTATGCGCGCTTCATTGCAATTGGCAGAAGCCGGTTTGAATGTGGCGGTGTTATCTAAGGTTTTTCCAACACGCTCACACACAGTGGCAGCGCAGGGCGGTATTGGTGCTTCACTGGGCAATATGAGTGATGACAATTGGCACTACCATTTCTTTGACACGGTCAAAGGTTCAGACTGGTTAGGTGACCAAGACGCGATTGAGTTCATGTGTCGCGAAGCTCCAAAAGTGGTTTATGAGCTAGAGCACTTTGGTATGCCATTTGACCGTAACCCAGATGGCACAATTTATCAGCGTCCATTCGGTGGTCATACTGCCAACTATGGTGAGAAAGCGGTTCAACGTGCTTGTGCTGCGGCTGACCGTACGGGTCACGCTTTATTGCATACGCTTTATCAGCGCAACGTGCGCGCCAAAACACACTTCTTCGTTGAATGGATGGCGCTAGACATCATTCGTGACTCTGAAGGCGATGTGGTGGGTGTGACCGCCCTAGAAATGGAAACAGGCGAAGTCCATATTTTGCAAGCCAAGTGCGTGATGTTTGCTACCGGTGGTGCAGGCCGTATTTGGCAAGCTTCGACTAACGCCTTCATCAACACAGGCGACGGTATGGGTATGGCTGCACGTGCAGGTGTGCCACTAGAAGACATGGAGTTTTGGCAATTCCACCCAACCGGCGTTGCAGGTGCGGGTGTGTTGTTGACTGAAGGTTGTCGTGGTGAAGGCGGTATCTTGCGTAACAAGAACGGTGAGCGTTTCATGGAGCGTTATGCGCCAACACTCAAAGACTTGGCGCCGCGCGATTTCGTATCTCGTTCAATGGACCAAGAGATCAAAGAAGGTCGTGGTTGTGGCCCGAACGGTGATTATGTGGTGCTTGATTTGACTCACATCGGTGCAGACACGATTCACAAGCGTTTGCCATCTGTGTACGAGATTGGTATCAACTTTGCAAACGTTGACGTGACCAAAGAGCCTATCCCCGTGGTACCGACCATTCACTATCAGATGGGTGGTATTCCAACCAATATTCATGGTCAGGTGGTGGCTCCTAAGAACGGTAACCCGAATGAAGTCATCAATGGCTTCTACGCCATGGGTGAGTGTTCATGCGTGTCAGTTCACGGTGCCAACCGTTTAGGCACTAACTCATTGCTAGACTTGTTGGTGTTTGGTCGTGCGGCGGGTAACCACGTCGTGGCCACAGCGTTGAAGCAAAAAGAACACAAGCCATTGCCAGCCGATGCAGGTGACTTCTCTATGTCACGTTTGGCTAAATTGGATAGCTCAACAGCCGGTGAGTACACGCAAGACGTGGCGAATGATATTCGCAGCACCATGCAAAAGCATTGCGGCGTATTCCGTACGCAAGAGCTTATGGATGCGGGTGTTTCCAAGATTGCTGAAATCACTCAACGTGCTAAAAATATTCATCTCAAAGATAAATCAAAGGTATTCAATACGGCTCGTATTGAAGCCCTTGAGTTAGAGAACTTGGTTGAAGCTGCTAATGCCACGATGGTTTCTGCAGCAGCACGTAAGGAAAGTCGTGGAGCGCATGCGCACAACGACCATCCAGAGCGTGATGATCAGCAATGGATGAAGCACACACTTTGGTATAGCGAAGGCAACAAGCTTGATTACAAGCCTGTGAAGTTAACTCCGCTAACCGTTGAATCTATTCCACCAAAAGTTCGTACTTTCTAAAAGTATTAAGGAAGAAACATGAGCGATACACGTATATTTGAAGTCTACCGTTACGATCCAGATACCGATGCTGCACCACGCATGCAAACGTATGAAGTGCAATTGGATGGTTCTGAGCGCATGCTTTTGGATGCTTTGATGAAGTTGAAGAAGATGGATGAGACTTTGTCATTCCGTCGTTCTTGCCGTGAAGGTGTGTGTGGTTCAGATGCCATGAACATCAACGGTAAAAATGGTTTGGCTTGCTTGACCAATATGTTGACTTTGCCCAAGAAAATCTCTTTGCGCCCACTCCCAGGCTTGCCTGTGGTGCGCGACTTGATTGTTGACATGACTCAATTCTTCAAGCAATACCACTCGATTCGTCCTTATTTGGTGAACGAGACTCCACCGCCTGAAAAAGAGCGTTTACAAAGCCCTGAAGAGCGTGAAGAGTTGGATGGTTTGTATGAGTGCATTTTGTGCGCTTCATGCTCAACTTCATGCCCATCTTTCTGGTGGAATCCAGATAAGTTCGTAGGTCCAGCGGGTTTGTTGCAGGCTTATCGCTTCATTGCTGATAGCCGTGACCAAGTGACCTCAGAGCGTTTGGATAACTTAGAAGATCCATACCGTTTGTTCCGTTGCCACACCATCATGAACTGTGTGGATGTTTGTCCAAAGGGATTAAACCCAACGAAGGCGATTGGTAAGATCAAAGAGTTGATGGTTCGTCGGGCTGTTTGATGCCGATCTCATCAGAAACCTTGTCGCTCTTGCGATGGCGTGCGCGACGAGGTTTGTTGGAAAATGATTTGATCATGGAGCGTTTTTTTGAACGCTTTCATGATCAGATTGAAGAGAGTGACTTAGAGCCTCTCAATAGTTTGTTGGATTTAAGTGACAATGACTTGATGGATTTGTTACTGCGTCGCAAAGAACCGGAGGGGGATCTTGCGAATGAAGGTGTGCAGCGTGTCCTGGCCATGTTGCGCCCCACTAGAAATCAATAATTTCTAGTAAAAGTATTTGCCTGGAATAGAACTTGCTTGTTTGCTAATACCCAAAACGCGTATAAGGATTGAAAAATGAACGCCACAAATGAAAAAGCCACGTTATCGTTCTCAGATGGCACGCCTGCCATTGAGCTACCTATTTATAAGGGCGTTGTTGGTCCTGACGTGATTGATATTCGCAAACTATATGGTCAGACGGGCAAGTTCACTTATGACCCAGGTTTCATGTCGACTGCATCTTGCAACTCAAAGATCACTTACATTGACGGTGATAAAGGTGAATTGCTTTATCGCGGTTACCAAATTCAAGATTTGGCGACCAACTGTGACTTCTTAGAGACATGTTTCTTGTTGCTCAAGGGTGAGTTGCCCAATGCCAAAGAAAAGAAAGAGTTTGATGATTTGGTGATGCACCACACCATGGTGCACGAGCAAATGCAATTCTTCTTGCGCGGTTTCCGTCGCGACGCTCACCCAATGGCTGTGTTAACCGGTTTGGTGGGTGCGATGGCTGCTTTCTATCACGATGGATTGGATATCAATGATGCGCATCAACGTGAGATTGCTCAGATTCGTTTAATTGCAAAGATGCCAACTTTGGTGGCGATGGCTTACAAGTATTCAGTGGGTCAGCCGATGGTTTATCCAAAGAACAATCTGTCATACACCGCTAACTTCATGCAAATGATGTTTGCCACACCTTGTGAAGAGTACAAAGTAAATGACGTGTTGGTCAGAGCTTTGGATCGTATTTTCATTTTGCATGCGGACCATGAGCAAAACGCTTCTACTTCAACCGTGCGTTTGGCAGGTTCTTCAGGCACCAATCCATTTGCAGCGATTGCTGCGGGTGTGGCTTGCTTGTGGGGTCCAGCTCACGGTGGCGCCAACGAAGCTTGCTTGCAGATGTTGGAAGAAATTCAAGCCAATGGTGGCGTTGAGAAGATTGACGAGTTCATTGCTAAAGTCAAAGATAAAAACTCTGGCGTGCGTTTGATGGGCTTTGGCCATCGCGTTTATAAGAACTTTGACCCGCGTGCGAAATTGATGCGTGAAACATGTCATGAAGTTCTCAAAGAATTAGGTCTTGAGAATGATCCATTGTTCAAGTTGGCCATGACTCTTGAGAAGATTGCGCTCGAAGACGAATACTTCGTGAGCCGCAAACTTTATCCAAACGTGGACTTCTACTCAGGCATCGTTCAGCGCGCCTTAGGTATTCCAACTGAAATGTTCACCTGTATCTTTGCCTTGGCACGTACAGTAGGTTGGATCTCTCAATGGGAAGAAATGATCACTGATTCAGAGTACAAGATTGGTCGTCCACGTCAGTTGTTTGTGGGTAGTCCAACTCGTGCTGTTCAACCAATTGCCAAGCGTTAATTAGGATTATTCATGGCTCGTACCTTGTATGACAAATTATGGGATGACCATGTGGTTCATGTAGAAGAGGACGGTACTACCGTCCTCTACATTGACAGACAGTTATTGCACGAAGTAACCAGCCCTCAAGCCTTTGAGGGTTTGTCTTTAGCCAAGCGCCCAGTTTGGAGAAACTCTGCCAACTTGGCTGTGTCTGATCACAACGTTCCAACAACAGATCGTTCTGAAGGTATCAAAGATCCAGTGTCTCGCTTGCAAATTGAGACCTTGGATCAAAATTGTGATTCCTTTGGCATCACGCAATACAAAATGCACGACAAGCGTCAAGGCATTGTGCATGTGATTGGCCCTGAGCAGGGTGCTACTTTGCCTGGCATGACCGTGGTGTGTGGCGACTCTCATACCAGCACGCATGGTGCTTTTGGTGCTTTGGCTTTTGGTATTGGTACTTCAGAAGTTGAGCATGTTTTGGCCACACAAACTTTGCTCATGAAAAAGAGCAAAAACATGTTGGTCAAGGTAGACGGTCAATTGCCTTTGGGTTGTTCTGCGAAAGATATCGTTTTAGCCATTATTGGCAAAATTGGTACTGCAGGTGGCACGGGTTACACCATTGAGTTTGCGGGTGAAGCGATTCGCTCTTTGTCCATGGAAGGTCGCATGACGGTCTGTAATATGGCGATCGAAGCAGGTGCAAGAGCGGGTATCGTCGGTGTGGATGAGACCACCATCAATTACGTCAAGGGTCGTCCTTATGCGCCAGCCCAAGGTGAGGCATGGCGTCAAGCTTTGCAATACTGGAGAACTTTGCATAGTGATGAAGGTGCAACATTTGATCGAGTGGTTGAGTTGCGCGCAGAGGACATTAAGCCTCAAGTGACTTGGGGTACTTCGCCAGAGATGGTGTTGTCGATTGAAGATCGTGTGCCTGATCCTGATCGTGAGAAAGATCCCGTTAAACGTGAAGCCATGGAACGTGCTTTGGCCTATATGGCATTAACACCGAATACTGCGATTGAATCCATTTCAGTGGACAAGGTGTTTATTGGCTCATGCACCAACAGTCGCATCGAAGACATTCGAGCTGCAGCTCGTGTGGTTGAGCGCATTGCGAAAAGAGTATCACCGACAGTGAAGTTGGCCATGGTTGTACCTGGTTCTGGTTTGGTCAAAGAGCAAGCAGAGCGTGAAGGTTTGGACCGTGTCTTTAAAGCCGCTGGTTTTGAGTGGCGTGAACCAGGTTGCTCGATGTGCTTGGCGATGAACGCTGATCGTTTGGAGCCGGGTGAACGTTGCGCTTCAACTTCCAATCGTAATTTTGAGGGGCGCCAAGGCAATGGTGGCAGAACACATTTGGTGAGTCCTGCGATGGCTGCGGCTGCAGCGCTCGAAGGACACTTTGTAGACGTTCGTAAAATAGCTTAAAAATATATTGGAGACTTTGATGAAACAGCTATTCAAGATCAGTGCAGCTTTGGTGATGATGGTGACTTTAAGTGCCTGCAACACCATTGCTGGAATTGGCCAAGATTTACAAAACTTGGGCACGGTGGTGGATAAAAACACCTCGAAGAAATCTGACTCAAATAATGACGCCTCTAATTCTGGCGTGGTCGTTACACCGGTTAAATAATGAATAAGTTCACAGTTCACCAAGGGGTTGTTGTTCCACTCGATCGTGAGAACGTTGACACCGATGCCATCATTCCAAAACAATTCTTGAAATCCATCAAGCGTACGGGTTTTGGTCAAAATTTGTTTGATGAATGGCGTTATCTAGACCATGGTGAACCAGGGCAAGACTGCTCAACTCGTCCCTTGAACCCTGACTTTGTCTTGAATCAATCACGCTATAAGGGTGGCAGCATCTTATTGGCGCGTCAAAACTTTGGTTGTGGCAGTTCTCGTGAGCATGCCCCATGGGCGCTTGAGCAATACGGTTTCAGAGCCGTGATTGCCCCAAGTTTTGCCGATATTTTCTTCAACAACTGTTACAAAAATGGTCTATTGCCGATTGTTTTGTCAGCGCAACAGGTCGACCATTTGTTCAACGAAACCTTTGCTTTTAATGGCTATCAATTGACCATTGATCTAGAAAAGCAGCAAGTGATTGCTCCTGATGGTCGAAGCTATGACTTTGACATTGCACCCTTTAGAAAATATTGCATGATCAATGGTCTTGATGACATTGGCTTGACTTTGCGTCATGCCGATAAAATCAAAGCCTATGAAGCTGAGCGCATCTTGCGCATGCCTTGGTTAGGCACAAAGCTCCCTTAATTTTCCTGTTAGAAGGTTACAAATGAAGATTGCAGTTTTGCCAGGCGATGGCATTGGTCCAGAAATCATCGCTGAGGCGGTCAAGGTATTAAATGCGCTCGGTGAGTCCTTTGAAATGGAAACCGCGCCGGTGGGTGGCGCAGGCTTTGAAGCCAAAGGTCATCCATTGCCAGAAGATACCCTGAAGCTTGCTAAAGAAGCAGATGCCATTTTGTTTGGTGCTGTGGGTGATTGGAAGTACGACACCTTGGCCCGCGAACTCAGACCTGAACAAGCCATTTTGGGTTTGCGCAAGCACTTGAGTTTATTTGCCAATTTAAGACCAGCAATTTGCTACCCAGAACTGACTGAAGCATCGAGCTTAAAACCTGAAATTGTGGCGGGTTTGAATATTCTGATTGTGCGCGAACTCAATGGTGACATTTATTTTGGTTCCCCTAAAGGTATCCGTACGGCCAGTGATGGTTTATTCCCAGGCACCCGCGAAGGTTTTGACACCATGCGTTACAGCGAACCTGAAGTTGAGCGCATCGCTCATGTGGCTTTCCAAGCGGCGCAAAAACGTCAAAAACGCGTATGCAGTGTGGATAAGGCCAACGTCTTAGAGACTTCACAGTTGTGGAAAGAGGTGATGACGCGCATTGGCAAAGAATATCCCGATGTTGAGTTGAGTCACATGTATGTCGATAACGCGGCCATGCAGTTGGTCAAAGCTCCGAAAGCTTTTGATGTGGTGGTCACAGGTAATTTATTTGGCGATATTTTGTCAGATGAGGCTGCCATGTTGACAGGCTCCATTGGCATGTTGCCGTCAGCATCTTTAGATAAGAACAATAAAGGTTTGTATGAGCCCAGTCATGGTTCAGCACCTGATATTGCGGGTAAGGGTGTGGCCAATCCTTTGGCGACGATTTTGTCTGCAGCCATGATGTTGCGCTATTCATTGGGTAAAGCCGAGCAAGCTGATCGCATTGAGGCGGCTGTGCAAAAGGTCTTGGCGCAAGGTTATCGAACGGGTGACATCAAAACCGCAGGTTGCCAATTGGTGGGCACGCGCGAAATGGGTGAAGCTGTTCTAAAAGCTCTGTAAGATAGATATCCCAGATTGAATAACAATTACACATTCATTAAAAATTAACGATTAACGAATCATTTTTTAGACATAGGTGCAGTGATGGCAACTCCATTGGTTGGATTAGTAGGTTGGCGAGGTATGGTGGGCAGCGTCTTGATGCAACGCATGCAAGACGAAGGCGACTTTGCCTTGATTGAGCCGGTATTCTTCAGTACCAGCAATGCTGGTGGTGCAGCACCTGCCATGGCTAAAAATGAAAAGAAACTTTATTCAGCCGATGACATCGATGCTTTGAAGCGTTGCGACATCATCATTACCTGTCAGGGTGGCGATTACACCAAAGAAATTTATCCCAAGATTCGTGCAGCGGGTTGGAAAGGTCACTGGATCGATGCAGCCAGCTCACTGCGCATGGTCGATGAGTCAGTGATTATTTTGGATCCTGTGAACCGTCCTGTGATTGACTCTGCCTTGCAAAAGGGGGGTAATTTATGGGTGGGTGGTAACTGCACCGTGAGTTTGATGTTGATGGCCATGGGTGGCTTGTTCCGTGAAGGCATGATTGAGTGGGTCAGTGCCATGACCTATCAAGCGGCTTCAGGAGCGGGTGCGCAAAACATGCGTGAGTTGTTGTCACAAATGGGTGCTTTGCATGATGCAGTCAAAGCCGAATTGGCTGATCCTGCTTCAGCAATTTTAGATATTGATCGCAAAGTGGCTGAAACCATGCGTTCAGCGAATTTCCCGAAAAAGAATTTCCGCAATACCGCTTTGGCAGGTAGCTTGATTCCATGGATTGACGTGCCAGTTGAGCACGGTCAAACCAAAGAAGAGTGGAAGGGTGGCTCTGAGTGCAATAAGATTTTAGGCAATCCCCCATTCCGTTCAGCAGGCAGTATTCCGATTGATGGCTTGTGCGTGCGAATTGGTGCGATGCGTTGCCATTCTCAAGGTTTGACCATCAAGTTGAAAAAAGATGTGCCTTTAAGTGACATTGAAGGCATCTTGGCGAGCGCCAATGATTGGGTGAAGGTGGTGCCCAATGATCGCGAAACCACGGAAAGAGATTTAACCCCTGCTGCCGTCACTGGAACCCTCACTGTGCCTGTGGGACGTTTGCATAAATTGGCGATGGGTCCTGACTATTTAGGTGCATTCACGGTGGGTGACCAGTTGTTGTGGGGTGCTGCTGAGCCATTGCGTCGCATGTTGCGCATTTTGTTGGAGCGTTGATTTGTCATTCTTGAAGATTTGCTGGGGCTTGGTCATGGCAGTTTTTGCCGGGCAAGCGCTTGCCTTGAGTTTGGGCAGTTTGAGTGTTCAATCCAAGGTCGGCGAGCCATTGGTGGCGCAAATCAATATTCAAATCAATTCTGAAGAACTTAATTCAGTCAAAGATATGCAGGCGGCTTTGGCAGCCCCTGAAATGTATCAACGCTTAGGCATTACTTCCTCTGCCACGCAAGCGCAGTTAAAAGTTAGCTTGATCAAAGATGCCAATCAACAGCCGATTGCTATCAAGATTGCCTCCGATGAAGTTCTCAAGTTGGCACCCAATGAAATCTTCTTGGATGCTTTGGTTGAACTCCGCTGGTCTGCTGGTTTGGTGCGACGTGTGTACACCTTGATGGTGGCGGATCAAGCCAAGATAGAAGTGAAGGCAGGAGAAACGCTTTCAGAGATTGCTGAGAAAGTCGTTGCTGGATTTGATAATGCCACGCTCGATCAAGCCCTCATTGCGCTGTATAGAACTAATCCACAAGCCTTTGCGGGTGGCAGCATTCATCGTTTGATGGCGGGCTCTGAAATTCAGTTGCCCAGCCGTGCCATGGTAGAGAGTGTGCCTAAGGCGGAAGCCAAAGAAATTGCTGTATCTGCTGATAAGGCTTATCGCTCTGGTCAAGCCAATGTATCGCTTAATGAGGTGGTGAGAACTCAAAAAGCCACTGATGCTGTCAAAGATCGTCTCAAGGTCGGCCCTGCTGCAGGTCTAGAAGGTGAAGCCAAGCGACGCATGGAAGAGTTATTGGTTCAAGAGAAAGCCTTAGCCGATGCCAAACTCAGAATTGTGGAATTGGAAAAGAACATTGCTGATTTGAAGCGCTTGATTCAAAACCCAGGCACTGAGAAAAGCCAAGCAGCTGATTGGAAGAATTACTCTGGCCCATTGGTGATTGGCGGTTTGGTGCTTTTGGCCTTGCTTGTGTTGTTGAAGCTTTCCAAGAGTGAGGCCAGAAAATCTCAAGAGCCAGTCGTCGTGCCTGAGCAAGCGGCCAAATTGTTTGCATCATTGGATTTGAGTTTAGATACACCCAAGCCAGCCACTTCAGTGGCCAGTCATGTTGATGGCAGCCATCTGCCCAGCGCCGAGAGCTTGCGTGTCAAACTCAATTTGGTCAGAGCCTATATCACCATTGAAGATTTCAATGCGGCGCGCACAGCGATTCAGGAAGTGTTGGCGGTGAGTAATCAGGTGGACCCTGAGCTCACGATTCAGGCTAAATCTTTGATGGCTGAAGTCAATCAGCGCTCTTCGTAAAGACATGCGCATTGCTCTAGGTTTGCAATACGATGGTGCCCCATATTCGGGGTGGCAAACTCAAACCAGTGGTGCAACACTTCAAGATCACATTGAACATGCCTTGGCCCAGTTCATGGGTGAGGGTGTTCAAGAGCCTGTAAAAACCATCACAGCGGGTAGAACCGACACAGGCGTTCATGCCCTGGGGCAAGTGATTCATTTTGATACCGACCTGGTTCGCCCAGATTCTGCATGGGTCAAGGGTGTGAATGCGTTTTTACCGCCCACCATCGCGGTGCAGTGGGCCAAACCGGTACCGGATCATTTTGATGCTCGGTATTTGGCTTTTGAGCGAAGCTACTGCTATGCCTTATTCACGGGGTCATTTGCACCTCCTTTACTTCATGGCAAGGTTGGATTTTGGCCTGTCAGTTCTCAGAAGGGTTTGAATGTTCCAGCCATGCAAGCAGCAGCAGAATGTTTGGTGGGCGAACATGATTTCAGCTCTTTCCGTTCTTCGGAGTGTCAAAGCCATACGCCAGTGAAGACCTTGTATCAGGTCGCGATTGTTGAAAACGGTCCTTGGGTTTATTTTGTATTTAGAGGTAATGCCTTTTTGCATCACATGGTGCGTAATTTGGTGGGCAGTCTTTTGCTGGTGGGTTCTGGTAAAGAAACACCCGATTGGATGAATCAAGTTCTTCAGGCCAAAAATCGCGCCATGGCGGGTCCAACCTTCATGGCCGATGGACTTTATCTCCTTAGGGTAGGATATCCAGAACATTTTGAGATTCCAGAGCCGCAATTGGCCAGCAGTTGCTTGCCTCGCGATCTTTTGAATCAGATTTAAGAAACATTGAACGAGTAAACGATTGAACGATTCGACCATGGGACTACTCAAATACACGCCGGGAAAAACCAGAATCAAATTCTGTGGTTTCACACGTGCCAGCGATGTCGATGCGGCAGTCCAATTGGGGGTGGATGCCCTTGGTTTTGTCTTTTATGAGCCCAGTCCACGCTATATCAGCCCAGAAATGGCTGCCGCTTTAATCGGGCGCATGCCGGGGGGTATGGATGCTGTGGCCTTGGTGGTCAATCCCACGGATGAAGAGGTCAAACGCATTCAGGAACGCGTGCCCCTGACCTTGTGGCAGTTTCATGGGGATGAGAGTCCAGAGCGTTGCCAGGAGATCGCAGAGGGGATGCCATGGGTCAAAGCCGCCAGAATTCGGCCCGGATTCAACTTAAGCGATTTTTCTCTACAATACAGTCAAGCAGCCGGTTTTTTACTGGATGCCTTCGTTGAGGGCTATGGTGGAGGCGGGCATGTATTCGATTGGTCTTTGATACCGGACATATGGGCAAAAGAAAACGCGCATCGGGTCGTTTTGAGTGGTGGATTGAACACGCACAACGTGGGCGAGGGCATCTCGCACCTTAAACCTTGTGCTGTGGATGTTTCTAGTGGGATTGAAATAGCCAAGGGACAAAAGAGCCCTGAACAAATGAAGGCGTTTATTGAAGCAGTGCGCGGTGCTGATCACAGTGCCGCATCCGAGTAGAGGTCCGACGATGTATGATTTTCCAGATGTAAGAGGCCATTTTGGCCCGTACGGTGGCGTGTTTGTTTCTGAGACATTGATGTATGCCCTCAATGAGCTCAAAGAGACCTATGCCAAATACCAACATGATCCCGAGTTTTTGGCCGAGTTTCATTCAGAGTTAAAGCACTTTGTGGGCCGTCCTTCGCCGGTGTATCACGCCAAACGTTGGAGTGAAACGCTAGGAGG